>JABMQF010000050.1 GCA_013203345.1 Candidatus Woesearchaeota archaeon | reverse complement strand
ACTACATTATAGAGCATCATTAATTTTGGAATAGGAATATTTTCAGGACACGAATCACAATAACGACATCCGGAACAGAACTTTACACTGACAAAATAAGAGTTCCTATACCTTTCGGTGATATTATTGCGAAAAACTAGTTTCAAACTTTCTATCCCGTTAACTGATTTTATGTTATTTATTACTTCATTTGCCTTTGTCATTCCCGAAATAGCCGAGCTAATCGATTGTAAAGATAAAACATATTTTAGACCTGTTATTGCCAATCCATTACTGTCTTGGCTGTCAAAAATATCGGGTAAGAGAAGCACAAAACCACCATAAAGTGGTTTCATAGCAATTACTCCTAATCCCTTCTTGTTAGCATAGTTAATAACATTTTCATAGGTTCTATCAACAATACTGTAAGAAAGAATAGCCAATTCAAATTCACCAGAATCAATATACATTTTTATATTCTCCGGGCTATCATGGCTCGAAAAACCAAAATAGTCTATAATTCCTTCCTCCATCAGCCTTCTGATGCCGGCAATGAACCCAAATCTTTTTCTTGCCGCTTTAAAATGTTCAGGGCTAAAAATATTCCACGCATTAAATATGTCTATTTTATCAACCCTCAACCTTTTCAATGACATTTCAACATTACGAAACAGGTCATCCTGTGAAATTGGTATGCCACACTCATCCACAAGACTGCATTTTGTTGACAGATATACCTTGTCTCTATAACCTTTTATTGAATCACCAATAATAAGTTCACTATCCCCATAACCAGGACCTGTTTCAAATAAATTGACTCCATGAGATATAGCTTCCCGTATTGCTTTTTTAGATTCATCGGGATCTATTAAGCGTCCGCCACCAAATCCTAAAATTGAAACTATTGGACCACTGGAACCAAGTTGTCTGTATTTCATTAGCTCATTATAATTCCTAATCTCACTACGTTCTTTCAAATCTATATGATCTCCCCCCACATATGCATGTTTCTTTGTAGTCATATTCCTGAACTCGTTATACATTAACTTCTTAATTACTCTATGCTTATATCCCATCCTTTGAGATTGTCAGTGTTAAAATTAGTTCTTATAGCAGATTTCTCTTTATCACCAGTCTCTTCCAAAAGTAGATTTTTCATCTGATTGCGAATCCCATTCAATTGATGAGCAAATTTCAACAATTCCAAATAGTGATCTTGATCATTTTGCATTTTATCCTTGTTGTACCAAATATGCAGATTCATCTGTGAAAGTACAATAATAATTCTTATCAGTCGTGCAGACAACTTTAACTCCCCTTCTTCAATCATCAAATCAATGTCGTGAGCTAATTTTTGCATCTCTTGAGCGTAGCTTTTTTTATTTTCCGGTATCAACACTTCTTTGATTTGACCTATTGTTAGACGATCTATCAATTCTGCAAGTGGCAATAAAAATTGTCGCTCTTTGCTTGTCAGGATATACCCCTTTTTTTGGTTTGCTAATTCTTCATTATCAAGATACCAATCGACAGTTTTTTTTATACCCTCTTTAAGGTCTGTTTTTAACTTAAATCCCATAAGTTTCTTGGCTCTTTCCATCGATAATATCCTTACAGGGTCACCGGATGGTTTTGTTGTATCCCATTCTATTTGCGGTGGCTCAGGAACACACTGCGCAATGGTTTCTGCCAGTTCTTTTATAGTAACACCTTTTCCGCTCCCAAGATTGATTGGCACACAAGGTGGTGCTTTTTCTAACGCAACCAGTATCCAATCAGCTAATTCTTCCGAAAAAATGAAATCTCTTACTGCTGACCCATCACCCCACACTTTAATAGGATTTTCACCGTCAATCATTCTTCTTATTAGTGCAGGTATAACTTGCGCAGTTGCAGGATCAAAATCGTCAAAAGGACCATATACATTTGACGGCCTTACTATCCTAACTGCATCCCATCCATGCTCTTGTAAATATGCTTCGCCCTGAATTTCTCCTATCCGCTTGGCAAGTCCGGGAATACGATCATTCTGCTTTGGTAGACCATTCCACAGACAATCTTCTTCTTTCGGAAATGATAACTGCGGATAAGCACAAACACTGCTTACAAAAAGATAACGGCTAATATCGTTTCTAAAAGAAGCTTCCATGAGATTTGTCTGAAACCTAAGCATTGGTACAAAATAACTTGCAACTTTGGTCTCTCCAATACCTGTAGACCCTTTAATTCCTACTAAATTAAACACATAATCTTGATTCTTCGTTACCCTAAGACAATTATTAAAATTCGTTAAATCCATCTGCATAAAAGACACGTTATCCCCTAGAACTGTTTTGGCATATTCAACGCTATCCATAGAAACTACAGTAACATTCGCTTTAAGTTCTATTAACTTCTTTATAAGAGGAATTCCAATTGTTCCCGTTCCTCCTGCAACAAGCACCTTTTTATTTTTGTACATTAAATACTCTCCTTTATTTTTACTATTCAAGCTTTTGATTTCCATACTATATAAGAATATCCATCATGATATAAACTGCCAAAAGTTCTTTGTATCTTAATCATTTCAACTTTTCCTTCAACTTCTAACTGTCGCAACCGGGTAAGATAACCTTGTAAATACCCTCTTCTCTCAAGATATTTAGCTGCAACATAATCAAATAGAACGCTTTGATCGTACAACTCATGAATTGTCTCAATGTTGATACAAATAGAAGGTCTTTTTTCTAATAAAAACTGCAAAAATGACTCAAAGTTTTTACCTAATTGCTCCATTGCTCCAATAGTAAATACCGCACTACCTTTATCAATATCTAATTGATAGTCAGGAGAATACATGTCAAATAAAATACCTGTCAAATTCATTTTTTGTGTTATTGCAATTTTATTAACTATATCGCGAGAGGCAGTAGACCAATCTAGTCCATATAGCTTTTTTTCTTGAAATAATTTTGCTAAGTTAACAAGGTTCAATCCTGTTCCACAACCGAATTCATAAACTGCGGGAGCATCAGAAAAATATTTTCGAAAAATATAGGTTCTTAATACCTCCACAAAACAGGTTTCAAAATTTTTGTTTGTGGGCAATACATAGTTACTATTTAGCCGTATAACCTCGTTACGTTTAACAAATTTTGGAATTAACTCATTTAAATCAAAATTACTATCCACAAAATTTTGTAGGTTTTCAGACCATCCTTTTTCCCAGGCTGGCATTCTATGCGCACCAACAACTGATAGAGAATCAGAATCAATTGTTTTAAGAATACGTAGTATAATTTTTTTGCGCTTGTCACTGATAAGTTTCTTATATCGGAAATCCGTTTTAGCGATTAACTCTCGGCAGTCGTCGGGAATGTCATCAATAGTCGTTCCAAACAAGCGTGCAAAATCTTCCAATGTCAACTCGGAAATTTCTGTATTTTTATCTGTTAATTCACTATTCATTAGGTTACTACTCCCGTTCTTTTCTTCTAAAACAATTCCTAATTTTTCCCCACTCTAAAATTGCCTTGGTAATGCTATTCACATCCAAACCGTAAAAAGAATGCATCCATTCTCTATCACCATATCCAACACAATTTTTATCTGCAATCGCAATTCGTTTTAAGTGGTGGGGTTTTTCATTATCGACTAATATTTCACAGATAGCACTACCAATTCCACCGATAATTGAATGTTCCTCCAGGGTTACTATTCGGTTCGATTGTTCGATGAAAGTTAAAAGCAACTCCTCGTTTATTGGTTTTACCCTGTATAGATCAATAATACCTGCGTCAATGGAGTGTTTGGCAAGTTCATCTATTACCTTAAAAGCTTGGCATACCATTATACCAGTAGCAATTATCATTAAATCGCACCCTTTTTTAAGCAAAGCTAAACCATCAGAAAAATCTTCTTCTTCATCATACAACAGCGGTAATTTACCCTTGTCAATTCGGACATAGACAGGACCATCATTTTTATATGACATTTTCGCGGCTGCCGCAGCTGTAACTGGATCGGAGGGATTAAAGATTGTCATTTCAGGAAGTGCACGCATGATAGCAACATCCTGAATAGCCTGATGTGTAGGTCCATCACTGCTATAGGTAATCCCCGGACCAGAACCTATTATCGTTACAGGCAGTCGCATACAAGATAAATCAATTTTTATTTGCTCATAACATCTTTGGGTGACAAAAGGAGCAATCGAATATATAAAAACCTTCTTTCCACCTAAGGCCAACCCTGCCGCAATACTGACAAGGTTTTGTTCGGCTACTCCCACATTAATATATTGACTGCTCAAATCTTTCTTAAACGCGTCGAGGCTGAACGCTCCCATATCAGCAGTTAGAAATATAACATTGGGGTCCTTTGAGGCTATTGTATATACTTCATTAAAAAATGCATCTCTGATATCAATATCAGATCCTTTATTTGGAATATTCAAACTAACTTCCTCCCTATTTATTTAACGTAAGTTCTTGCCTGGCTCTTTTAAGATCTTCACCTGCTGGAACACTATGGTGATACTGAAGTTTTCCTTCCATAAAAGATACACCCTTACCCTTTACGGTATTGGCAATTATCGCTAGTGGTTGTGCTGATTTACGGCAACGGAAATCTTTAAGATTATCAAGCAATTCTTCAAAAGAATGTCCATTTATAGTTCTCACATCCCAACCGAACGCTCGCCATTTATTATCTAATGGTTCCAGACGAACACAATCCTCAGTAAAATCAGTAACACACTGTCGATTACGATCAACAATGGCCACTAAGTTATTAAGCTGATGATGCCCTGCAAACATAGCTGCTTCCCATACCGACCCTTCATAGCACTCACCGTCTCCAAGTAAAGCAACAGTCATAAAATCTTTTTTGTCAATTTTTGCGCTTAACGCCAACCCTGTAGCAACACCTAAACCATGACCAAGTGAACCCGTATCAGCCTCAATACCTGGAATATTTCTATCCGGATGACCACCCAACATACTACCCCTTTGACTATAAGAATT
>JABMQF010000049.1 GCA_013203345.1 Candidatus Woesearchaeota archaeon | reverse complement strand
GTCAAACGCTTTTGCGGACTAAACGGGCAGGGCTTAGGTAAGGGTGTGATGAGCTCACGCGATGATTTTAGGACACCCTGTGGCTTAGTGCCTACAAGGGTTCGAACCCCTTCCCCCACAGTTTTCATTTCCAACTTTTAAATATCGAGGTGCAAAAATGAGGAGATTATTTGTTTTGCTAACGGTTCTTTTGCTTTTGCTAGTCATAATTGGATGCGCGCAGGAGGAAAGAAAGATTGTATCAAGACCTATGAAGGCTTTGCCAAATACAGTGGGTGATAATATTGATTCTGAGATGACAACAGAACCTGTTGTAGATAATCCTGTGGATCCTGGAGAACTGGCTGACTGTCAACAGTTGTCGACGTCTGATATCTCAGATATATTTGGAGGTTCATGGGTTATAACAGATGACTGCCCGCAAAGACCTGCGATGCCTGCTGGCGTTGATGTCTGCCAGTGTTCATACGACGGTCCCAAGCAGTTGTATGTTAATGTAGAGACTCAGATTTATGATGCTCATGAAGAGGCTGTACGCGTATTCAATATGTATTGTGAAGAATCTGCAGATAAGTCTTGTTTCAGGTTAAGTGATTCATCAGTTGGACTGAGCTATACATACTTCCTAAAGGATAATTACTTTGTCAAGTTATCCTGTCTTGGAGGTTCGTGTGGAGAGGACAAGCTGGGCGAGCTGGCTGATACTATAATGCCCAAAATTTAATTTTTTTTTCTTTATTGACTGCTAGCATTGGATCTACTGATTTCAAAGAAATAATAAAGAATTACATTAAGAAATATTCCAGGTGATAAGATGGATGATTTTCATAGGCTTATGAAACTGATGGAGCTTAAGGATGTGAAGCGTTATGGGACGTATCCTGTGTTCATCGACAGCACAGCTGATCATGTCTATGGCCTGATGGCTTTTGCAGAGTATTTCTTTCAGAAGGTTTCCTGCCTTGACAGGTATAAAGTCATGAAGATAATACTTTATCATGATCTGGTTGAGATAGAGACAGGAGATGTTGTGTTTGACGACAAGAAAGGGCGCGAGACAAAGGAGGAGGAGGAATCAGTGGCGATTGCGTTGCTGTCAGATAAGATACCTGTTTCCCTTAAGAGTGATTTCCTAGAGATTGCTAAGGAATATAATGATGCCTCATCCAGAGAAGCACAATTCGTGAAGGCTATTGATAAGATCGAGCCTATGATACATTGCGCGAGATTAGACAAGGACTGGAAGAAGTATGGTTGGGACGAGCAGTTTCTCAGAAACTATAAAGACAAATACATTAAACCTTTCCCTGAACTGATGGAATTCTGGAATCAACTCCTTGAAGAGTTGAAAAAGCAAGAGTATATCTAACCCTTAACAACACCAAGCGGAACCATACGTGCGACTTTCTTGGATATTCCTGCTTCGTGTACTGTATCTATCACAGCCTCGATGTCTTTGTATGCTTTCGGCGCTTCTTCTGCCAGCACTTTAGGTGATGTGCTTCGTGCCACAATACCTTTACTGGCAAGTTGATATCTTATCTCTTCTCCTTTGAACTGATTGATAGCTGAATGACGTGACATTGCTCTTCCTGCGCCATGGCATGTGGAGCCGAATGTTTTCTGCATTGCGAGTTCTGTTCCGTGAAGTATGTATGACGCTGTTCCCATGCTTCCGGCAATCAGTGCAGGGGTATCTGGGAAAGAACGTGTTTCGCCTTTTCTGTGAACATAGAGCTTTTTCTTCTTGCCGTCGACAGTATGCTCTTCAAGCTTGCATATGTTGTGTGCTATGGCATATATGGTGTGCATGTCCATGTCTTCCCAGTTCTTGCTGAATACTTTTGAGAAAGTTTCTCTTATCCATTGTGTCATTACAAGTCTGTTTGCGAATGCATAATTGACAGCACACTTCATGGCTTTGTAATAATCCTGGCCTTCTGATGAGTCGACTGGAGCGCATACTAGCTGACGGTCGGGAAGAGTTATACCATATTTATTTGCTGCTTTCTCGTGCACTCTAAGATAGTCTGATGCGACCTCATGACCAAGACCTCTTGATCCACAATGGAGCATTATGACTACTTGATCATTGTTGAGGTGATATTTTTTTGCATACCTTTCATCGAATATGTCGCTTACTTTTTGAACCTCAAGAAAATGGTTTCCTGCGCCGAGCGTACCTAGTTGAGGTCTTCCTCTTTGTTTAGCTCTGTCACTTACCTTGCTTGGATCAGCTCCTTGCATACAACCATTTTCTTCTGTGTTCTTAACATCCTCTTCGACACCGTATCCGTTTTTTACGCACCAATTACATCCATCTACAAGTACTTCGTCGAGCTTGCCTGGTTCTATCCGAAGCTTTCCTTTGCTTCCGACTCCGCAAGGTATATTTCTGAACAGCTCTGCGATGAGTTCTCTCATCTTATCATTGACATCGTTAGCTGTCAGGTTTGTTCTGATCATGTTTATTCCGCAGTTTATGTCAAACCCTGTGCATCCAGAGGATATCACTCCTTCTTTGTCATCAAATGCTCCGACAGCACCCATTGGTAATCCATATCCTACGTGGGCGTCAGGCATTGCGCATACTGGTTCAACAACTCCTGGGAGCATAGCGACATTTGTAAGTTGTCTTATCGCATTATCTTCCATAGATTCCATTATTGCAGGGTTTGCGAATAATTTTGCATCAACAAGCATTCCTTTTCTTGCTGTCTTAGGTAACAGCCATTCATTATCGTTTATTTGTTGCATCTGATCTTTCATTTTAGGTACCTGCTTATTGGTCTTTTACATACTTTAACATTATGGCATATATCGGTTCGTCCGGCAGGTCTGACCTGAAACCTGCTTTGGCATCGTGATATTATCTGTTTCTTCCAGGAGTCCATCCATGTTCTTTTGCATGTTCATAAGTATTTCCGTTTACAAACGCTACACAGGCGATACTGCAGCCCACATCATCCTCTTGTGTAACTGGCTCCATGCTCTTGGGATTTCTCTTGCGTTCTTAAACATTTCGATACCATCTGAGTACGACTCTGTCGTCATGGTTTGGTTTTAAAGCAGTTCAGAAACTTTTATATATGAACAAGAAGCGTGTCACTGACGTAAATATTTGATAATTATACTATAGGAGGTGCGATATGATGTATTTGTATATTATTCTTGCAGCAGTAATATCACTTCTTGCGGCCGGGTTGTTTGCTTATAATATCAAGAAAAAAGAAGCAGGAACACCACTTATGAGAAAGATTGCAGGCCATATAAGGGAAGGTGCGATGGCTTATCTTTTCAGACAATATAGATATATTGCGGTTTTCATTATAGTTGTTTCAATAGTTCTTGGATTTTTCATCAGCATCTGGACCATGGTCTGCTTTATTGTGGGTGCTGTGTTATCTTTGCTTGCGGGATTCATAGGTATGCGTGTTGCGACGATGGCTAATGTCCGAACATCTGCGGCTGCAAGAAAATCCATATCTCCTGCCCTTAGGATTGCTTTTTCATCGGGAGCAGTTATGGGTTTGAGTGTTGTAGGTTTAGGTCTTCTAGGTGTTGTTGTTCTGTATATGATATTTAAGAGTCCAGAAATATTATTTGGTTACTCTTTCGGAGCATCTTCTGTTGCTCTTTTTGCCAGAGTTGGTGGTGGAATATACACCAAAGCTGCTGATGTTGGTGCTGATCTCGTCGGTAAAGTTGAAGCAGGTATTCCAGAAGATGATCCAAGAAATCCTGCAACAATCGCTGATAATGTGGGTGATAATGTTGGAG
>JABMQF010000048.1 GCA_013203345.1 Candidatus Woesearchaeota archaeon | reverse complement strand
ACATAATACTCCAGGAAACCTTTCTGTATCTCTGTGTTGGTCACCTCTGTAGAAAAATCATATATTTGTTTGAAATTAATATCCAATCTTATGAAGTATCTGTTTATGTCAATCTTTTTTCCACTTTTCTGTGCGGAAATAGGATATTCAAGGAACAATGAGACATCCTCCTCAGTAATTCGGGCATCAGACACAATAGGTCCGTTAATATCTATTCCAAAACCTGTCTGACGGAATATGTCAAAATTATCAAGGCAAGTAGCAAGATTATTCTCAATAAAATAATCCAGTTGACCTTCAATAGAAGGTTCGCCAGCATCTTTTCTAAGTGCAGGCCTGAAAGAATCAAATTGACAAGTACCTACGCAATCATTAGGACTGTTCATGTGCCACCAATATGGCATCATTGACTTATCATTATCCATCATCTTCAATCCATCAGACTCTGTCGGTGATATACCTTGCAAGAACACTTTACCACTAGTATCTCTATTTGATGGATCAAGATAACCACTATGAAGACCCATCTGATTCAATGCACTGGTCGCCGCACGCTTCATACAATCCTCAACAAAAATCTTGATTGGTTGAGCTTCAAGAGGGACTTCTGCAACAGTCGGCACGAACTCATCAGGAATACCTTCCATCACCTGACCACGGATGTATAACATCAAAGCAGAACTGAACAGCAAGATAATGCCTATGATCATGAACACAGTTATCTGAGCTTTCCTACCGCTAAACAAAACAGTTCGCGATTTGGAATTTGTGTTTGGATTCATTTTTTTGGTTGATTCGTAAGAGTGTATATATTTTTGCGGATCTGTTCGATTTTTTCTGAGCTTAGGCACCATCTCAGCTTATCTTCGTTCATATTCTTGTCTCCAAAATATGTTGATGATCCTTGAAACATCTCCGAATAGGATGTGATTTTTCATGATCTCCATGGATAGAGGATTTCTTGAATTGATTGTCTTCGTGAAATCAGCATAGGATGTGTAATGCTCGTTGACATCTATGATCTGCGCCCGCTTTATACTCTTGATTTTGGCCTTGTCGTGCCTGCCCATTATCAGAATATCTAAATCAGAACCTTTCTTTTGCTTTCCTGATGCGTATGAACCGAATATGACCAGGCCTTCGCAATGCTTGAGCATGCTGTTGACAATGATGGCTGTTTCCTTTTCTTTCATCTGGAATTGCAATGCCTTCTGGTTCTCAATCAAGTTAAGCATTATTCTTGTTGTCTGTCTTTCCAGGTCAAGATAGAACAGTTTGTTCCTTCCTTCCTTTGAATAATTGATTATGTTTAGTGCTGCAAGATCATTCAGGTATCTGGATATTGTCTGTTGTGGAATGCTGGCTTTCCTGGACAGTTCGCTGGCTGACAGCCTTGCAGAATAGTCTGTGGAGTAAGGACTAAGTAATTCTACCCATTTTTGGGTTATGTTACTCAAGTTTGGTTGTTTTTTTGTTGTCTTCATCCTGAAACAGACCTTATACATGTGAAACGATAAAAGTCAGACTTTATGAGACGACATGTCTCAAGCAGCTCTTCATTATCTGCCTGTTGAACACTCCTTGCAGTGGCTATTACCAACAGACATACATCTTTTTCATGATCCTGTTTTTCATTGCATAAATCAAATCCATAACTGTAGCTACCTCTAAGTTCAGCAATGTTCTCATCCACAAGAGCGGCAGTGTCGTTGTATAATTTCATACCTAATGTGATGCCTATCAGCAATGCAATAGACCAGAATGTTATGATTGTGTAAAGGAACACTTTGTCACGATGGTGCAGAGGCGTATCACGGAATGTGCGAGCGTAGAAATACCTGCGCTCATGCAGTATGTACCAGATGATAAGGGTGTTCATGAATATAAGAGAGATGAAAGAAAGTATGAGCATGTTGCGGAACATAGGATGCTCAGCTGTCTCCATCATCAATAGGGATATCGTGGCGTTTAGCGCCGAGAAACCATAGAATCCTATGGCAAGATCAAAAGTATATGCTTTACGCTTCCAGAATCCATAAATCATCAAGAAAATAATGCTCACGAGCATGAAATTAATGATCATAGCCCTGGTGCCAACAATCAGCTTGCCGAATATAAGAGTTGTGGGGAATGTTATTCCGTATGCGAATGAAATGACGTAAAGCGTCGCAAGGAAAATAAGATATCCAATAAGGAATCGAATACCAAGAGGTATCCTATACTTGCCTCTATGTTTTGGTGACGGGATGAAGAATTCCTGCTCAGCTTCTTTTGGAGTGTTTAGTATTGCTTTTTTTATCTTTTTTGCACGGCTTAATCTTTTGGTGTGAACTGGCTTTTTTTTGTGAATAGAGCTTGATTTACTGGATGGTTTTTTTGCAGTGCTTTTTTTAATGGTATTTCTGCTGGATATTTTATTACTCTTGGTTTTACTACTAGAATGGGAGGGTTTCTTTTGCGTAGCCTTAACAGTCTTACGCTTAGTGGTACCTCTTTTTTGTGTCATGAATGTTAACCTTTAAGTGTCTGTAGCAACCCCTTATGTAGCTTTTACACTTAACCCCCTAACAATATTATGTTTCAAATGTTTTTAGTTTATAAAGATTTCTGTTTTTGTTATAACTGTTGATGTATATTATTAGTGTAGATGTTGATATGGTGCTTTCCGTCGATAAACTACTCAGGAGTGGTTAGATAAAAATAGTTTACCTGCACAAAGAAGGATTGTAGCAACCCTGTTTGTGCTGCCGTTACCGCCAAGCGAGCCTTGAGAATCATATATGCAAGACATGTTCCTAGAAACAGAATAAACGAATACTGTGCTGCGAGCGCGGTAATGGTTTTAAGCTTTGCTTGAAACCCTGTCAAATCTTTGATTTGGCAATGGTTTGCACAAGCAGGGAATAGATGCTAAGTCAGAGAATCTGAAAGGTTGATGTCAGGGAAGCTAAGAAAACTAATACCCTAACTAAGAAAACCAATGCTAAGAAGACTAATACCAAAACTAAGAAATCTAATGTGAAAACTAACACTAAAACTACAAAAAATTCATTAAAAGAATCAATAATTGAAAACCCCTTCGGGAAAATTGGAGTTTTGACAAAGTTATTTTTTGCAGCGTAGAGTTCTTGGTTGTTGACTTCGTGGTTTGTTGTTGCTGGTTCTTGGTTGGTCTTTTGCTTTGCGAACTTCCTTTCTGCCCTACCTAACCTTGGCGCCTGTGCTGATACCCTTAGCTATTATGTATTCCAAAGGTGACTTCAACTTCTTTTTGAAGTTCTTGCAGACAATATTGCCCTCATCATTTACCATAAAGCTAAGCTTTGAGAACTCCTCTATTGAAATCTGATCAAATAATTCCTTATTTGGAACGCCTTCTACAGTCACTTCATCACCTGGATCTGACTCAGGCGCATCAAGAAGAACAACCTTCTTACCATCATCTGCTGCAAGCATCATACCATTACTCTCAACACCTCTCAGCTTAGCAGGCTTTAGATTACACACAATCACAACGCTCTTACCTAGTATGTTCTCCTTTTGGATGAATGCCTTAAGACCTGCGACAACCTGTCTTGT
>JABMQF010000047.1 GCA_013203345.1 Candidatus Woesearchaeota archaeon | reverse complement strand
GGTTTGTTGGGTTCGTGGTGGTTTGTTGAGTTCGTGGTGGTTTGTTGAGTTCGTGGTGGTTTGTTGAGTTTGTGGTGGTTTGTTGTGTTTTTGGTTACGGGGTGGAAATATTACTTAATCTACTGGCAATTTTCGTAAGATTTAAAATAAAACAGTTATAATATACTTATACTATGGACAATAAGACATTAGGCTTGGCATTAATGGGTGCTGCAATATTCATGGTTGTGCTGTTATTCTTCATAAGAGCAGGTATGGTAGCATCATTTGAAGTTCAAGCTGAAGAAAGCATTGCTGAGATAGGAACCTGCCATGCTGATGGGGATGAATGCCCGCATGAACAGATGCAGGGTGGACAGCTTTTGATATTCCTTGCGGTAGCAGTCATGTTCGGAGTGCTTAGTCTTGGCGCATACCTTTATTTTTTTGAAAGATCACAGAAAGAAATAGTTGCATCACTAAATAAACGAGAAACTGTACTCAAGAAAGATGAAAAGTTAAAAATACTGCTTATGGGGCTTGACTCATATGAAAAGAAAATAATTAATGCAGTGATTGACCAGGATGGGATAACACAGCAGACACTCAGGCTAAGAACTGATATTCACAAGTCCAAACTTAGCCTAATGCTTGATAGTCTTGAGAAAAAAGGTCTGGTAAAAAGAGTTGCGAAGGGAAAGACCAAACAGGTCTATCTCAAAATCAGGTTGTAAACGGTTATGTTGCAGAATTATTGCTTCTAAAGCGATATAGGCGGCACGGTTTACAAGCAAACATATATTTACAGAAAGAACTTTGGTGTTTGTCATGGCTAGCAAAAAAAAAGAACCAAGAAAACTGAAAGCAGGATGGGTAGTTTTGGTTGTTGTATTACTTCTGATAGGTTCAGGATACGCTATTAATCGTGAAGACCCTACTGACTATACAGAATTTGCAAAATGCATATCTGAGAAAGGCGCAGTGATGTACGGAGCTTACTGGTGCAGTCATTGTAAAGCGCAAAAAGAGGAATTCGGAGATGCTTTTGAACACGTCAATTATGTTGAGTGTACTGAAAACCCTGACGCGTGTACAAATGCAGGCATTGACGGTTTCCCTACGTGGATCATAAACAACGAGAAGTATCCTGGAAAACAGCAATTCTCAAAACTCAGTTCACTCACTGGCTGTAGTTTACCTGAGTTCGGCCAATAGTTTGGAATTACTTGGTCTGGTTGTTTACAAGCTAGTCTAACTGATAAGACAGAAAAATGAAACAGGCAATAAAGTGTGTTATAGGACTCAAGCAGGATTCGATAAAGGATCTGGTTGAGAGAAGGAAAAGAGATTTCAAGTCTATGGGAAAAAAGAAAGATAGTGACATTTTCAAAGAATTATGTTTTTGCCTGCTTACAGCGAACTATACTGCAGAAGGAGGCATAAGGATACAGAAGAAGATCGGCGATGGGTTCCTTATGTTTAGTGAGAAGCAGCTTGCAAAGGAGCTAAAGGCTCTGGGACACCGTTTCCCTAATGTGCGAGCGAGTTACATTGTTGAGGCGAGAAAACACTTGGATGGTCTTACTGAAACTATAGGTTCTATGTCTCCTATGGATCTTCGCGAATGGCTTGTTGCGAATGTCAAAGGACTAGGATATAAGGAATCAAGTCATTTCATGCGTAATATAGGATTAGAGGATGTTGCGATTGTCGATTTGCATATAGTTGATTTTCTTGTGAACTACGGTGTGGTGGACAGACCCAAGACTATGACCCCAAAGCGGTATTTAGAGATAGAGGAAAAGCTGAGAAAGATAGGATTTGCAGCAGAGATGAGCTTATCAGAACTTGATTTGTATATGTGGTATTGTGAGACAGGGAAGATATTGAAGTGAGATAAAACAATTACTGCTATAATTCTGCTAACAACAATTTTGCAAGCGTGAGCATTACAATAAGCATCTGCAACAAACCTGCCTGCAACACTAAATATGCTGCCTGCGCAACCTATGCCGCCTAGCGAGCCTTTAGAGTCATACGTGCATGACTTACTCTTTGGGAACATCATAAAGAGACGCGGCACTGCGAGCGCGGCATCGGTTCATGCGCAGGCAGGCAAGCAACCACGAAGTCAGTCATTGTAAATCACGAACAAGCTATTCTAAACTAAGAACCTGCTTAGTGATTTTTCTTTTCCTATTAAGGAATTGATAGTTGAAAAACCCCTTCGGGGAATTTGGAATTTAGACAAAGTGTTTTTTGCTATGGGGGGCGTGGTGGGCAGAAGCATGCAATATGTTTTTGAAGACAATCAGTCTATTTTTCTGGACAAAGGACTGTCCCAAACATTCTTCGGGGTTATTCATGATTGGGCATATATGATTTTTTTTTCGTTGAGGTGTGGGAAGTTGGTCTCGTCTACGGGTATCCTTCCCTTCTTGAATACGGCATCCCACTCTACAGCATACCCATTAATTCGATTCTCTATTGTCTCGCACAGAGAGAAAGAGCTGAAGGGATTATGAAGACCGTCTGGGAGCTGATCTTGTATCCTTTGCGCAGAAACCCAAGCATCACATGTGAGGCTGTCAAGTTTCCTTGCAAGGTATGACTCGTCAGGATTTGTCGCAGAACCAAGAGGGCTGGTGAACCTGTTGACCTTTCTTTTGTATGCCATAGAATAGCGAAGCATGTTGAGGAACTTGAACTGCAAAGCCTTCTTCACCATGGTGGTGAAGCGCGCGAAGTTCCTTCCTTCATAAAGCTGGGTGCAGGCCCATATCGTGAGCAGGCCTTCCTGATACTGACATTCCCTGTCAACTCCCAACACTTGTTTTCTCGTAACAAAGCCATACAATGCCGAAGCGCACTTCTTCTCAAGCACTCCGAAATGTCCTGGATTATGCTTGACATCCTGCACTAGAGCGTAATCTTCGCAGACTGCGTTGACTGCCTTGCTGTTGACCATGCTTTGTATTGTATTCTGCATCCAGACATTGAAAATTGCTTGATTGGTCTTTCTCTCCACGTATTTAAGAGGAGCATCAAAGAGAGTATAGCCAGACTTGTTGCCTCCATCCTTGAAGATGTCTTCCAGCAGATTATCAAGATTTGCACAGAACACTGCCTTGAACACATCGACCTTTGAACTGTGCTGTCTTACCTGCTCTTCAGAAGGCATTTCTGACTGCAATGACTGAAGATCAAGCATCTCATCGATATAGCCTGAGAACTTTCCTACAAGAAGATCCTTGTACTTGTCTCTTTTCTGTGCACCATGAAAGTGAAGCGACTTTGCAAGACCATACGCTGACATCTTATGAGGATAAAACCTGAAGTGCAGCTCTATGTCTGAAGAAGTGTATCTTGTGGTTTCTTCACAGTACTCTGCTGTCATCTAGGCGGGGATGTGCAAGAGATATAAAAGAATGCCTGATTAATCAGCTATCCAAGTGGGAAAACTTTTTTATATATGTAAACTTGTTTTGAGCATATGAAATATCCTATACTAGTTACCGCAGCCATTATCGAAAAGGAGGGTACCTTCTTGATAACCCAACGGCCCAAAGACGGCAGACATAATGGTGGGAGATGGGAATTCCCTGGTGGAAAAGTAGAGTTTGGCGAGGATCCGCGTGTTTGTCTTGCACGCGAAATATCTGAGGAATTAGACATCATGATTGATGTGCACTTGGTGTTTGAATGTTCATCTCATGTCTATGACGGAGAAAAACACATCATACTTTTGGCTTTCCAGTGCAACTATATTTCTGGCGATATCAATACTATAGATATTGAGGATTACGCTTGGATAAAACCAGAAGACGCGGGTAAATACGACATATGTGAAGCAGATATACCATTTATCAATAAACTGAGACAGTTGTAGTTACAGTTTCTTTTCAGTATGTAAAAATTTCATCAGAATACTTTTGGTCGCACATCGCTTTAATGGACTGGGCGCGTTTCAAAAGTTTCAGCCTGTTCTCTTTTACTGCAATATCAATACACTCTTTGTTTATTGTGCAGTAATCTCCGTTAAATCCGAAGTCATACAAGGTAATCACAAGATTCCTTGCGCATATCAGGCTTACTGAATGGATATAAGAAAGTCTTATTTCTTCTACTTGTTTGAATTCTTCTTTAACAATATCGTCTTCATCATTTTCAGAATACTCGCCAATCTTGTAAGTTATATCATAATCTGTTATGCTGCTATAGATTGATTCCACAATACCATCACCGATGATATCTATGTTTTCAATCATGACTTCTTCATCCTTACTGTATTTTTTGAATTCCCAGTCTGCATACCTTTGTGTCTTTTGGTATCCTGTAGGTTGGGTGGGGTAATCCTCTGTCGCTTTTCCAGAACTGATTCTTTTCTCGTATGATTCTATTTCTTCATTTCTCACACTGTATGTCAGATACCAATTAGCGTAATCTACATAACCTTTCAATGATACTGAGCTGTTGACATTATATGCTTCATTAGTGATGTGATTTAGCACAATACTTCGGCTTGGGGTGATGTATTTGTACTTGGTGCCCATGAGGTCAGCGAAGTACCTTGGAGTTTTGTCATTGAAATAGAAGAAATTTGACACCTCATTCAGTGCATCAATATCCTTTCTGAACTTTATATCTCCATCCTCTAATGAGTTTATGTTCGCAGAAAGTTCACCAAGAGTGAAGTTACGTGGCACATAAACATAGACAATGCGTTTGCACGCACCACAGTCCTGCCAACAAGATGAGCAGTTCTCAGACTCATCACAGACATTGTTAGAGCATAAGGGTATGTCACACTCATTGTTGTTGTCCTGGTCAATACAGCAGGTGCTGTCTATCTTGACCAAAGGCTCTTCGCATTTTTCTAATGTAGAGCAGCCTGCTAGAAGCAAAGAAAGGATCAAGATTATTACAACACCTGTCTTTTTTAGCATTGGAGGACTGAAGAAGGTTTTGTTTATAAATGTTGCTTTGGGTTCATGACAAGAAGTTAGGTGTGAAGAATGAGTGGGGGGGTTTGGAAGTCAGCAAAGCAAAACAACCTGACATCAATGTCTCAGATTTTTTGACATGGCGTGGTTTCACTGTCTGTGCAATGCCATTACTGCGCTCGCACTACTGTGTTTTTT
>JABMQF010000046.1 GCA_013203345.1 Candidatus Woesearchaeota archaeon | reverse complement strand
CACCTACAGAAAAAACCTATCGCAGTTGGGCGAACAACATCAAAAACAACAGCTGTGCGAGCGCGGCATTGGTACAGCGCAGGCAGCCAAACAACCAAGAACCAACCATAATAAAACCACGAAGTCTGCTTTATCTTTGAACATTCCTCTATAAAAAATCAATAACAAAAATACCCCTTCGGGAAAATAAATTTTAGTCCAAAAGCATCTTTGCCAAACTAAACAAACACATTTCTGCAAAGCCAGATCAACACATCTTCATCAACAGCCCACAATACAAAACATTTATATACTAAATTGTATTCACTGGATAATAACAAGAGTTTTTCTAAAAAAGGTGATAGAGTCATTCCCGAGGTTATATTCATGAATGTAGATAAACCAGACAGACCATCAGAAACAGCAGCTTATATTATAGGTACACCCGATCTTCTCTGTAATAATATAGCTGAAGCCATAAAAAGCGCTTACGCAACAGAACTGGAACAGCAGCCTGAAGGATTATTCAAGGTCAATAAGAGTCTAATATGGCAGATCCAAGAAAAGCGCAGGGGTAAAGAGATATACGTGGACAAATCTGAGATACTCTGTGAGGCAGATCTGAATGAGGACTGGAAGAGCAAAATCATTTACAGTCCTGAAGACAATAGTCCTGTAACAATTCCTGTTCAAGGGCTGCAAACACCTGTGAAAGCCAACCAGAGGATATCATTCATACACGAGTCAAACACACAAGACAAGGATTCTATGCCTGATTCGCCTTTATTCAGTCTCGAGATATTTGTTAACATGTATTCTGATGCCGTAAAACAAGACGGTTGCTCTTTCAATGTCAGAGCAGAGACATTCAATTATGCAGATGAAGACCTGGAACAAGTATTCAATGATGTAAGACATTTCAGGATAATGGAAACCGTGATGGAATCCATGATGGGATTAACAGGTAGAGAGCTTAAAAAAGGCTCTAAACTAAATATTCTTTTCAACTACATCAACTCTGATAACCTCTCAAACGCAGACTGTTACAAGAGCAAACCTTTTGAGTCCTCACTAGTCTACACAATGAGAGGCATGGGAAAGATCACGCCGACACAGACCGCAGCCATATTCTCTGACAATAATCACGGTTTCTTTGAGAATGCTGCAGGCATTTGTAACAGAGAAGAAGATAGTAATTTCCAATGCTCAGAAGTAGGGGATAAAGTAGTATTCATAAAAGAGTATGAAGCGTTCAAGAACTTGAAAAAATAGCAATACATTCTACACCTAATAACAAGAAATTCATAGCATAAACTACTTCGCGATTATTAGCGGATGCGGTGGCCGAGCAAGGAGAAGCTATATGGCCACTGCATCCAGGTGTTGAGAGATGTCTTCCCTTAACCGGAAAGTATAAACTTTGTAAATACTCTTTAATATTTATGTATTTCCTATATAATCTATATAATTATTATTTAAACCGGTTGAAACCACGCATAAAGCCCAGTTCAACAGGTGACAGACCTCTATCAAGTGCCCCATCATCTTCGAAATCATCTG
Organism: Candidatus Woesearchaeota archaeon; assembly: GCA_013203345.1. Lineage (GTDB taxonomy): Archaea > Nanobdellota > Nanobdellia > Woesearchaeales > UBA11576 > JABMQF01. The sequence continues at coordinate 26,305 of JABMQF010000046.1, read as the reverse complement.
AATAGATGTCAAAATCAGAGTCAATAAAATCAGTTTCTTGACTATTCTTTCTCGACAAAAACCGAAAAATACCAGACCTCATAACTACACCCCCATGTAATTTAGATTATACCTGGAAAAAACAAAGTGATATAGGCATAAGATTTATATATAATTATGGTATATATTTTATATAGATTATAAAAAAATCAATTTTTTTAAATAATAAAAAATTTTATATCTTTACGAATTCAATACAAATCATTGGGGGTAATAAAAATCAAACGAAAAGTAATACAGATAGCAGGTTCAACATGCCTTGTTTCACTGCCCAAGCCGTGGATAGACAAGCACAAGATAAAGAAGGGGGATGAACTGGAACTAGTTATAGACAACAACAAAATCATAGTCAACGCCACGGGAGAAGATACGCCAGAAATAATAAAGATCGACTCCACTGGCACAAGCCTGTTCGTATTCAGGTTCCTTGCAGCAATATACAAATCCGGCTATGATGAGGTCAATCTTGTGGTCAGCCCAAAGACGTCGCTCAGGGACCTGTCAAGACAGATAAACGCTATGCTTCCCGGCTACGAGATCGTCGACCAGCGCGACAATATCTGTGTCATCAAGAACATCTCAAAGGGCCTCGAGTCAGAATTTGACACAGTGCTCCGTAAGATATTCCTCATCACGAAGACAATGTCTAACAACACGCTCGAAGCGCTAAAAGCCAATGACATGTCCAAACTCAATGATACTATGATTCTCGAGGAGACTACCAACAGGTTCTGTAATTTCTGTGAAAGGCTGCTGAACAAGAAAGGCTACAAGAACAGCAAGAAGACAACTTTTGTTTACAACATAGTATGGGAGCTTGAGAAGGTGACAGACCAATTCAAGTACCTGAACACATACATCATAGAGAAGAAGAACGTGAAGATAAACAAGGAGACGCTGGCACTGTTAGAGAGGGTGAACAACATCATCAACACATTATACGAAGTGTTCTACAAGTTCGACGCTGAGAAGATACAGAAAATAGCAAAGGAAAGGAAGTCGATAGTCGCAGAGTGCAACCGACTTTTCTCGACGAGGACTGTGAACCCCAAAGTCCTGCACCACCTCAGCAACGTGACACAGATGGTGTTCAACATGACAGGATCCTATCTGGGCACAGCGTTCTGAACCTATGGCTGGCTCGTTAACTGGAAGTCTTCCATCAACCTGTCCCGGGCATAGACCATACTCTTGATTATTGACTGGATACTGCCCCTGAAGCCAGTGATCTGATTGTCTGTCAATGTCACTTCAGAACTCAGTGAAGCAAACCTGTAGACACCTCGCGTTGCATTCCCAAGGGTCCCGAACATCTCAGAGAAAAGGAGGTACTGCTTCTCTGCCTCAAGCTCCCCGCCCCGCCTGATAAAATCAGAGTGGGCCGCTGCCATGGTCAATGACCTGCGAGCCAGAGCTGAGTAGTAGTCCCTGCCGAAGTTGTCCAAAGCTGTCACGTATTCTACTCCACCACCTTCCCCTACATCAGGTATCTCGCGCAACTCTTTGCACTCCAGGTTTGTTACAAATGTCTCTATTTCATCGAGGTAGTCTACAAGATATTCGGCAGGCACGCTGGGCATGTTCAACCTGCCCTGCTGCACTCCCTTTTGCATCTTGTCAAAAATCTCATCATGCAGACCTGCAATCTTAATTTCATCCTGTACATATTTGTATAAAGCATCGAGCGCCAACTTGTCCTGGATTGCATGACTATCTGTTTCATCGCTTGCATGACTCTCTATATATTCTATATCCTGTTTGATCATGTCAAGCACAAATTCCTCCTTGTCGGAATTAAATGAATCGCATATGCTGTTGAACTTCCTGACAGCCTCGGAATTAGTGTTAAAGTAGTTTTCAATAAGCCTTAGCTCTGCTGTGTCTGTACGTTTGCTCAGCATGTTAGCAAACCCGCCATAGCATAAGAGCGTCGCTAGGTCAATCACCGCAGGAAGCCTGAACACGCTCTCAAAATCAAACGGGACCATGCTTAGGGCATCTTCTGTGATCAAGGAGTTGCCATAGAAACAATCCTTGTAGAAATCCGCAGGAAGGCTCGCAAGATGCTGGTGGATGGGTATGAGACAATGTACCAAAGCATCTCTCCTTTCCTGCTTTATCTTCGCCATGCCGCATTTCTCAAATAATCCATCAAAACTGTCCAACACCCTTGTCTGGATTCGCGGGTTATAATAAGAATTCAGTGGATCCTCTATTGTACTCGCGAGCTTGAGAGGTCCGCACGCAGTAACATACGCGCACTGGGTCACTGCCTTTTCCAATGTACGCATCAGTGCATTCCTCTTCTTTGTTATTTTCTTTTCATATCGTTTCCTTTGTCCCTCGGCCTTCTTCAGCTCTGCGACATTCAGTCTAAGCTGGTCCAACAGCCTGACGCCAGGGACATATTCCCTCCAGAGCGCCCATTTCTCCATGTTAGGAACTTTCACAACGCCCTGTACCTTAGGCACCTGAAGTAATGAGCCATATTCTCCGATATACCTTCCCAGCCTCCTGTAAAAGCGCAGGATCTTTGCCTCTCGCCTGATCAGCTCCTCGTCAGGATTAGCTCTCCTGAAGTACTTTTTCTCATCAACTGTCGCTATCGCGACATCGCTCCTTGAAGGCCTGGGCTCGCGACGCAGAGAAAGATGTGGGCTTTCCTCAAGATGCCGCAATGACTCCTGCGTGAAACTTGATTGCTGGCGGAGGAACCGCCCATAGAAGCTCTGGTTTTCTCTTGCTAAATGGGCCTGGTTCGCTGTACGTATTGCGTTCAACAAAAATCCAGGGATGACAGGATCAATATCCCTCGCTTCATACAGCAATTCCGTAGCTCTGTTGTTATCACCTTTTTTGTATATGATGTTGATCGCCCTGGTGCACATCTTGGCCATCTTCTTCTCACGCCCAGAACTCTTTCCATCTTTCAGAATTCCTACAATGCGTTCCTCAATCCCTATGAAGTCCGGTCTAGCGCTTGATACTTCCATCTTTTGTGCGATAGCCTTCAACTGGCCTATCTTCTCGCTCAAAACAGTGTTTATCAAAATAGGGTCAGCTTCAACACCATCCCCGCCTTGTGAGTCCAGCTCCGCAATCTCAATCAACTCATCCAGGATCTCACCAACACGGGCAGGAACATCTAGCGAGTTAGACACGTCAATCTGTTCCCTTCTCTTGGCAATGGTCGCGCCAATGAATCTGTACGCTTCAAGCATGTCCCTCATGCTGTCCGCAATAATGTAATTAGCATTAGGGGAATGCTCCTTGAGTCTATCCGCCAGCTCTGTGCCCGGCAACTCTCTTGCCAGAATCATATCAAAAGGCTCTTCTTCAGGGAGAGGTGATTTAGGATTGTTCAACACCACGTAATCTAAGCCCTGCAAGCATGTTTTCAGTAGTCTATCTGCCTTGCGTCTACCCCTATCTATCAGAAGGATTCTCCCACTATATAATGGATCTTCATTGATGCCGCCCATCTCTCTGCAATACCCCCAATACACTATGGAAAATCAGTAAAACTCAGTCATCGTATTTCTTATGAGATACCATAATATATATAATATATATAAATTTTACTATTTATAAGTAAAGAAATATGCCCTTCTAAAAGGCTGTACCTTGCTTTTTAAAAAGTGTTTAAGTGTGTTTAAAAAGGGTCTGCAAAAAAGATAATAGTTTCATACGACACCGCCAGGGAAGATGCAAGCATTCTTGAACCATGTAATAACCGTTTAGAGCCATTTAAAGAATTATACACTTTTCACTGTTCAGATATTTGTTTTGATATATTTGATTTCAAATCCTTAGGGTCTTTATAAATGATTTCAAAACCGCTTTTCTTTAGTTTTGCTTGTATAGTTGAAACCACATTCTGCTCCGCAATGTCTGTCTTGCTGGCATAAACCACCATATTCTTCCCCATACTCTCAAGACTCTTAAGCAGCTTGAACTGCGCATCATCACCATATCCCGCATCACCTGCATCAAAAACAAAAATAATCATATCAGCACAGTACTTAACCGCAAGATATGCCTGCTTCTCAATAGGATTCATCTTATTGAATCTAGCCAACGTACCAGGTGTATCTATGAATTGAACCTTGTGATTATTGATCCTTTCATACCCTATGTTGATTTCTCTTGTGGTAAACGCATAATCTGCTATCTCAGGTGTAGAGCCAGTCAGCTTAGAAAGCAGCGTCGTCTTTCCGACATTTGGGAATCCTGCTATACAGACTGTAAACAGCTTGGTTTTTACAGAGGGATATCCTTTCATCACCTTTCGAGTTATCTCAAGATAATCCAAAGCACCAGATATCTGTTTAATTACAGACGCTATTCTACCATGATACTCTCGAGAATATGAAGTCATTCGCTTAAATTCCTGGCAGCGCCGTATCTTCCTATCAAAAGATTCTGAAAAAAAATCAATCTTTTTCGAAGCCCAACTGACTGCGCCAAGAGATTTCTTGAGCATAGCATAATCAAGTGTTGCTCGGAGAAGTTCCTGGTAAAACTCAGGTAATGAATCTATTGAAGGAAATGATGTCAGTATGAGGTCAAAATGGCGTTTCAGCGTACGATTGACCATCCTCACCTTTGCAAGGTCAGCCCGCTTTATCACATTAGGTCCTGCCCGTTTCTGGCTTTTTAACTCCTTTGCAGCCTTGTTGGCATTACGGAAAGCCAAGTCTATATACCACTGATGTTTCTCTATCTTAGCAAGTCCCTGAAAATTCATAAAAAGTAAAGAATAAGAATAAATTTATAAATAGTGCTGTCGTTCTCACAGGTAATTCAGGGGGAGATGTTAATATGGCCATAGCTATATCTGTTATAATATCGTTTGTTGTACTAATTATTATTTCTTCAATGAAGGTCGTAAAGGAATACGAGAAAGGTGTGAAGTTCACACTCGGAAAATATACCGGATTGATGCATCCAGGACTAAGATTAGTCGTACCTCTACTTCAAGCATGGGAACGAGTTGACATGAGGGTAAAGGCAGTTGACGTGCCTTCACAAGAATGCATATCAAAAGACAATGTATCAATAAAAGTTAACGCTGTTCTTTATTACAAGGTTGAAAAAGCAGAAAAAGTGATAATAGAAGTAGAAGACTTCATGTACGCTGTTTCACAACTTGCACAGACAACCATGAGAAACATAGTAGGAGAGTTTGAACTTGATGAAATACTTCAGAAAAGAGATAAGATAGCAACAAAAATAAGAGAGATTGTAGACAAGGACACTGACCCTTGGGGAATAGATGTTGGCAAGATAGAGATAAAGGATATAGAACTTCCACAAGACATGAAAAGAGTTATATCAAAAGAAGCAGAAGCAGAAAGGGAGAAAAGAGCGGTGATAGTTAAGGCTCAAGGAGAAGTTATAGCCGCTGACAACCTGTCAAAAGCTGCGAAAACACTTGCGTTGGGGCCGGGCGCACTGCACCTGAGAACACTACAGTCCATCAATGACCTTTCATCCGACCAGAGCAACACAGTTGTGTTTGCTATACCATTAGAAGTGCTCCGTGCTTTCGAAGGAATCGCAAAGACCGGAAACATACTACCGAAGAAAAAGGAATAATTGACATAGGAGGTTTTGAGAAGATGAGTGATCAGATATACGGTGAAAGACAAGACTATCATAAGGAAGAAGATGTGGTCCCATACAGGTTCAGGGATCAGGATGCAAGATATGATCCGCAGAGAGAAGTCAACGAGAGAAGACATACTGGCGAATTCGAAGGCGTGCATGGCATCGAGTTATCGCTCGAAGCATTTGAAGAAATGGATTTTGCGTCAGCCAGGGATGACAGCTGATCAAGGTGTTGTCAAGTAAGAATCAAGAATGATTTTTTTATTTTTTCTTATTCTTTTACATGATCCAAGATGAGTAAAAAGAAGATTGTTGTCGGTATGTCTGGAGGAGTGGATTCATCCATAACAGTCCTGCTTCTAAAAAATCAAGGATGGCAACCAATAGGTGTATCCCTAAAACTGGCACACTGGGATGACCCTTCAAATGTCCTCGGAGAGAATGCCTGCTGCACAACAGAATCTCTCGACATAGCAAAGAGCGTCTGCCAGAAACTTGATGTCTCTTACCACCAATACGATGTGACAAAAGAATTCAAGAAGGAAGTGATTAACTATTTTGTCAAAGAACTCAAGAACAAAAGAACACCTAACCCCTGCGTGATGTGCAACAGACACCTCAAGTTTCTCAAGCTATTTGAATGGGCCAAAAAGCACGGAATTGAATATGTTTCAACAGGCCACTATGCAAAAGTCTGTCTCAACACCAATACAGGAGAGTACGAACTAGTAAGACCAAAAGACAAGACTAAAGATCAGACATATGGTCTGTCGCTCCTTCCAAAAGAGTGGTTGAAGAAACTCATTTTACCTTTAGGCGATATAACAAAAAAAGAAGTTTATGATATCGCAAAGAAAGAAGGCTTTGACATATTCCTCAAAAGAAAACAAAGCCAGGATCTCTGCTTTGTGTCGACAAAGGCATTCCCAAAATTCCTCAGACAAGAAGTGGGCGAAGAGAAAGGAGACATAGTTGATGATAAGAACAACATCCTAGGCAAGCACAACGGCCTGCACTTCTACACAATAGGTCAGAGAAAAGGTCTCGGTCTTGCTGAAAAGTATTATGTCAAAAACATCAACGTTAAAACCAACAGACTAATCGTCACAAAAGACAAAGAAAGCATAGGCCAAAAAAAAGTAGTCATGGAGCCATTCCATTTCATCTCAGGCAAAGCACCCAAAGAAAAACTCAGAGTAGAAGCAAAAGTCAGGTACAGCCAAGCCCTTGCAAAAGCAACACTATACCCACCAGAAGGCAACAGGATAGAGATCATCTTCGACAACAATCAGAATTACATAGCCCCAGGACAGTTCTGCGTATTCTACATAGGGGATGTTTGTATTGGGTGTGGGGTTATCTGCCAACCATCTCTTGACAAAAAATCCTAAAACTCCTAACGAACATCAATTTCGCTAAAATAATGTGTATGAAAAAAGAGCGATTATGCAGAATTAGGGAGATTTTTCAGTTAAATTTTTTCTTTAGTTTATCAATCAATGAAGGTCTAAAAAATACTTTCTCAATCTTTGTATCGTAACTATCAAGAGTATCCTTACTACTTGTGCCTTTTGCAGATTCAAGATTTATTTCCATCACAATCCTATAAGCTGAGGCCAGGTTCTGGTCTTTTTTCCCTAATTCATCAATAATTTTTTCACCTGTCTTTATTGCATTCTTGCAATTTATCTTGCAGGGAAAAAATTCTCTAGTAAAGAATGCAGCAGAATTCGCCGACTTGGATTTAGATAATGCTTCAACAATTTTTGTTTCTTGATTTTTCACTAAAGTCCTTTCTTTTGAAAATTTATCAATACAACATTCAGGATATCCTAAAATATTACCAATTTTTCTAGTCACCGCAGGGTCTAAACCACTGATCAATCCTTTATTGCCCATGATGGTTATTGCACCAATGGTGGTGTAAATTTTTTGATCCTTAAAGAAAAACACATAGGGTAAAACAGTATTTCCCAGTGGAACAAAACATAACCCTGTAAATATGCCATACTGTTTCCATATTTTCCTTGCAATAAATTTGAGCTTATCAATGTCAGGCATAGAGATCTCGTCCAAGAAACAACAAGCAACTTTTCTCGCATCAACATATACAGGCATGAGAACTCCAATATAGATATGTGGGGAAATACCCAATCTTTTGAATCCTTTCATTTCTATGTCAAAAAAAGAATCAATATCCCTTGGTTTTGATTTGGCAACACTCATTAGGTCAAGGTTTTGAGGACCTATAATTGCTAGGATCTGCTGCTCTTTGGAAATTTTATCGGCCATTTTGTTTGAAATGCTCCCGCCGGGACTTTCGTGTGAAAGCACAAATGCTTTGCACTATTCGAACCCGGGTCACAGCCTCGAAAGGGCTGCATGATTGGCCGGACTACACCACGGGAGCAGTGTAAAAATAATTAAATCACACCACAAGAGCAGTGTAAAATGATTTAAAAATGATTTGGTTAACATTGTTTGTTTCTTATTTTCTCGTGTGGCTAAGCGAACGCCAGCAAGCGCATGCCGCACCTGCGTGCCAGCTGAGCATTCAGCTGCCGTAAGGTTACACCACGCAGTGTAAAAATAATTTGAAAATGCAGTGTATAAAGTAAGCAAGACAGGTCACTGCGACCACCACCAAAGGAGATGATCAACAGCACCCATCCAGCAATTGAATTATCATGAGCCCGCCGGGACTTTCAAGCATTGCATAAACAACACCATTTGAACCCGGGACCACTGGTTCACTTAAGCTGTGCGAAGCACGGCCATATAAGACCAGCGCTCCAATTGCCCACTTTAGGCGGAATAAGCGCTATAAGCACCAGGCTAAGCTACGGGCTCGTGATAATCGGGAGAAAGATAGACTGTTTATAAAATTTTGTCTTTAATGCAGGGGATTAAGCCAATAAACACACTATTAACAACATCACCCCTTAAATGTAACAGCAAAAAAGAATATCAAATCTCATTAATAGACTTTTAATCAGCATCTGGCAGAGGCCGTTCATAAAGCTCATCCATATGCGACCTACGAGACTCCTCAGGCCCTGCCCAACCGGATAATATCTTCACCAGAATATACCTTAGTCAAGCGAGGATACCCTCCGACACTACCAGACTTACACAACTCACGCAAAAGAACACCCTCCTCTTGCCCATGGATCCTATACTCATATGAAACACTGCCCACATCATTGCGCCACTCACTGACAAAACCACCGTCAGGAATGTTATCAAGTAGGTGTTCCAAACAGGCACTATCAGAAATATCCAGGACAGGTAAGTCAGGGACAACATCCGCATCCAAAGCGGTTTTTAGGACTTGTCGGGCATTCATAGTCAATATTTATGTTTTCTTACGTTAAATACCTTTTCAATCAATTTTTAACCACCCCGAAGTGACAAATAATCGAAACCTTTATAAACCCCTGTTCAGCCATCCAGAGCATGGTCAACAAAAGGCTCCTTAAAAAGACAGGCGAATTCCTGCAACACTGCCTATCTGACCCTAACTACAGCTCAGATGAGCTGCAGTTCAACAAACTCCAAATGGACCTCCCAGACGCAACCCTAACACAGTTCAGGGACAAGGTCACAAGCATAGACAATCCTGTCATCATTGACATGTGCGGGCTTTTCGGACAACGCTTCGGACTTTGGGTCGCGCATAATAACAAGTCCTCAAACGTGCATATCTATGACTGCGAAAAAAAAGCAGCAAAGTTCAACAATCTCCTTTTTAGTGAAGATAAACATGAAGACGCGTTCAACCTAAGTGAGTTCAACGCATTGCAGGCCAATGATATCGAATACAAGGTCAACGAGAACTATATGCTAAACGGACTACATAACGCAAAATTCCATCACAAGGAAATAACACCAGAAAAACTAGACAAAATAATCAATAGATATCAAAGCAGGAAAGTCATACTGTTCGGTGAAAGACTCGACCATCTTGTCGAGACCATCACGCACGCTGCAAACAAGCACAAAGCAGATATGATCATCGCACCTTTCATCCAGCAAGAAGAATCTGAAAGCTACAAAGACGATCCAATAATCAGGCTGATAAGAAAACACATAGACATCAGGAAAGAAAAAAACAACAGCAAGATAATAGACCCTTCATCCACACCCGAAAGCAGAGCATACACTGCAATGCAACAGTACTACGCACTCAAGGCTGCATCCTCTTTAGGCGCAAAAGTCTACAGGGAAAGCAAGTTAACCAGAAACTTTCCATTCAACAAACCAACCCATTATGTGAGCACAATAGAAATATAAAATTCACGACGCGGATTTGTCTTCTTTGTTCTGTGCCTTACTCACCCATATCTCTCCGAAATGACTATTCTGATCAAGATTCACCTTTCTTGCATTTGTCAAATGCAGCAACGGCACAAAAGTATATATCTTATCCTTCTTAGAATCACCAGGCACCAGATCTGTAAAAGATATCTTATTCGATTGATTCTCATACATATACCTGACAACATCCTCATAAAGACCATCCATTAACTTGGAAATATCCACACTCTTCTCAGGCATTTCAACTTGTTTCACCTTCACCTGATTAAGTATTCTCCTCCTGCGTACATTCAAAGCAACAGCAAGAGCATCAATAAGATCATATACAGAGACTTTTCTCTTTCGCGGCTGAGGTGTCTTAGGTATTAGCCTTAAATGTTCACCATCAACCTTCACACCAATCTGACTGAATTCCTGTTCAACATAATTCTCATCAGCGTACAAGTCTTCCCTATCTCCTGACGCAAGAAGCCTGTCAAACTCCATCATATCATCACCCACAAGCCTGCTGGATTTTATACGAAGAAGAAGTGCAGCACACAAAAGCACCTTTCCAGATACACGCAAATTCATTTCCTTTAATTTTTTTAGAGTCTTAATATACATCTTAGATAACTGAGAAATATTAATATCCCAGGCATCCATCTGCTCTGTCTTAATCAGCTCCACGATTATGGATTTCCATGTTATCTCATCCCTATCCATCAAGATATCATAGATATGCTCATGATGCTCCCTATCAGGATCTAGTCCGACTCTCTTCTCTTCTGTTTTCTGCTGCAGACCTATTTGCATGGTATTTTCCATACTATTAAACAAATTACTCGTATTTAAAGAATTGCATTAGCAGACACTCAAATAGCTCTGCAGGAATTCTCGACCCACACAAACAAAGCAAGTAATTCACCACTAAAGAAGGACAAATACAGAAACATTTATAAAGGATAAGTTTTCACCACTAAGTAATAACTAAAATGGAATATTCCGAAGATTTCACACTGGAACAGATAGCAGGCATAGAGGATTTCATAATCAGCGATTCATCCCCTATTAGGTTTTCTGGGGAACGCGACAACTGGTTCAGAGATGAACTCTTTGATACTTATTCATACATCGATATGCAACAGGACACCTTAGAAAGAGCCAGCCAGGAGATTGATTTGATACACAACTGGTTCTGCAGGCCAAACGTCACAATTACTGATCTCGTCTTGGTGGAAATACAAAGGTTCGGCAGGATTCTTGACAAAAAGCAAAGAAAACTGTACAACCATACCAACAACATGTATCCGTTCAATCCAGGGGAAGTAGACTTAGCTACAAAAAATATGAAAGCATTCACCGAGATTATTGGAAAATACCATGAAGCCGCACAATGCGCTGCCAATAATGTATTCCAGCCAGGCGACCAGGATTTCTTTGATAAAATCATGGAAGAAGTAGTATACATCGCGAAAATCGAGAAATCAAAACACGACTTCAACCGTAAATATGGGAAAAGACAAGGCCAAACATACAGCTTGGCCACAGATGAACAGATAGTATCTGCTGCAATATACTCAGCAACCATCGACGGTAAAAGCACAGGGATAGTCACTGTTGACTCTGACATCCAGAATATTGCAATTCCCGCATGCGCAGACATGGCCAGCAAAGGTCCGGTCCTACAGAAACTCCTTTCTGATAACCCTATAAGAGTCTATTTTGCAGGGACTGATTCATACGGAACAGAACAGAAATACAATAAGAAACTAGATTCCCTTAACCCTGAGCATATCTCTTTGCACATCTGATTCTTTGCAATAGTTTTATAAATCATAGGAAATCCAGCAACCTCATGGGCTTGTGGTCTAGTGGCTATGACAGCGCCTTTACACGGCGTTAATCCCCGGTTCGAGAGAAGTAAGCTTACCAAGCTTATCTTCCGGATGTCCGGGCAGGCCCATATAACATGAAACACATTTTCACATACATAGATACTGTAGAGGTTTTACTTAAACACGTCCCTCTTTCTTTAGACGCTCCTAAAGATATCGCTAAAGCAGAGAATATCTTAACAAAGATTGAAAAATATACTCATCTGCTGAAAGGACTGGTTAAGACGCACAAGAATGAGAAGTATCTCAAGAAATTGAAGAATGCACACATCAAAGAAGTGGAAAACTGGGCTGAAAAAGTCGAGGGATTATTCAAGAAATTTGAGGAGTATCTAAATATTTTGGAAACAGACTGCAAAGTATTGAGAGATGTCATAAAGAACCATCCTGAAAAATGGTCTTCTAAAGTCCGTGATTTGTCCTTCGGACTCATCATGATAGGATTAGATGATGAAGAAGAAGATATGAAAAGGTTCAGGAAGATCGCAATCTTTGAGATAGAGGAATTGAAAAGTGTCATAGATATTGAAAAACATATCCACCTTTCGAACACGAATGATCTCCTAATAGTATAAAGGATCTACAGTTAGCACATAATGATGTCCCGCGTTATTTGAAGACCTCTGAAGATAAAACAAGAGCTATCAAGATTGTCGAAAAAACTGAAGAGACCATCCGACAGCTGGAAAAACGGATCGCAGCCCATGAAACATATCTAAGAAGTCTGAAACAGTCACAGTTGAGAGAGATGAAGGAATGGAAAGATAATATTACTGATTTTTACAACAGACTTACATCCCTCTTGAAAACATTAAGCCATGATGTGAGTATACTGAGACACACTATTGAAAATGAGCCTGAAAAATGGGAAGAGAAGGTTGAGGGGATGACTCTTGCAATGATATCAAACCATACGAGTACTGGAAAAGCAGCGAGTGATAGGTTTGCAATCATAAAATTTATTGAGGGGTCTAACAACGTCAACGTCAAAAAGATAATAAAGTATGAAGACCACATAGCAGAATTGTTTGAATGATAGAAGATCGCACCGACTGGCCAGAAAGCATAAGAAGACACATATGACCTGCCACATAACAGACCAGAAAATTGGAAAATCTTATAAATAAGGCATAAATCAGTATTAAGTATACACGCGCCGGTGGTTGAGTGGTACAATGGGGCCTTGCCAAGGCTTCGGCCCGGGTTCAATTTGTGAAAAGCACACATGCTTTCCGCATGGAAGTCCCGGTCGGCGCACCATTTTATTATCTTCTAATATAATATTACACAGAACGGGTCTGAAAATGCAGACGTTCCCACAAGGGTTGTCGCATTTTCTTTATCGGTCGGCGCACCATTTTTTATTATTCCAAGAAATAACCTGCGACGAACGGGTCTGAAAATGCAGACATTGTCGCATTTCATTTATCGATCGGCACATTATAACTATTTTGTCCATTGGAGTTTTTATGAAAGGGATATTGTGTTTTGGAGACAGCATAACTTTTGGGCGTGGTGAGATTCCGAACAAGAGCTGGTGCGGCAGGCTGAAAGAATACTTTGAGCCAGAGGATAGCCATAATGGAGTCTATAATCTGGGCGTCCCAGGCCAGACTTCTACAGATCTTCTCGAACGTTTTGATGCAGAGGCTACTAGAAGGGTCATGATAAAAAGACCTGATGATAAATATCTGATTTTAGTTGCGATTGGCACGAATGATTCTAAGTGGGATGGCATGCCTAAAGATAACAATCCGCGGATAACTGAAGAGGATTTCAGAAAGAACATTCTAGAGCTTATAAGAAAGGCAAAGTCCAGTCGCGCAGGTCTGGTATTCATAGGCCTTCCTCCCGTGGATGAATCAAAAACATTACCTTTTGAAGAGACTGCATTCAAGAATGAAAGGATCAAATTATTCAATGATATCATAAAAGATTCTTGCAACGAGAATAATGTCCTGTTCCTGGACATGTTTGAACTGATGTCTAAGGAAGATTATCCGTCCTTTTTGGCAGATGGGCTGCACCCAAACTCCACAGGTTATGATTTCATGTTCAAGCACATAAAAGAATTCATAAATACAAATGATTTGATATAGATGGATGATTATTCATCCAGTCGACGCACGCCATATTTTAGTAACTTCTCCCCGCATTTCTCATCAAAAACCACTCTCAAAAACAAAACATTTATATACAAGTATGTGATATATATCTAACATAAAGTTAAAACAACCTAACAAAATGTTTAAAATAACTAACTAAACACAGGAGGCTAAAATGAAAACAAAAAATAATCCAAAAGGGAATGACAAGACAATACTCCTATCAGTAGGAATCTTAGCCGTGTTGCTCTTTTCAACCTTTGTATTGTTTGCTGTAACAATCTTCAAAAAAGGAGCAATTATAGAATCAGCTCTTTCATTAATCATCGGAGTGATTTTATTGGTAGCGCTCATCATTTTTTTGAAAAGACGATACACCGACATCAAAAAAGGATTTCCAACCCATGACGAAAGATCAAATAAAGTGATGACACTTGCAGGATCCAAAGCGTTTCTGATCTCTGTTTGGTGGATACTGATAATAGGATGGGCCTCTTCAAATGGATGGTTCCAGTTCAGAGATATTTCACAAGCAACAGGAGCAGGAATACTCGGCATGGCAGTAATATTTGGTCTATGCTGGGCATACTACAATAGAAAAGGAAATTTAGAATGAAGACCAGAATCAAAGAATTCAGGGCAAGATACGATCTTACCCAAGAAGACCTTGCAAAGAAAGTAGGAGTCAGAAGGGAGACAATCGTATTTCTAGAGAAAGGGAAATACAACCCTTCACTCCAGCTTGCGCACGACGTAGCCACAGCCCTGAAAACAAATATCGAAGAACTGTTCATCTTTGAGGGAAAAAAGTAAAAAGAGGATAGATGAATTGAGCCATCTGTTCAAAACAGGGAGGAGGCATTTTAGTCTCCTGCCCACTCACCAAACCCTACAGCCCATAGCTATTCACAACACCAGAATAATCCACTGGACTGATCAACTGCTCACCGCATTGAAATAATTCTCTGCTGTGCACACTCCGAGTGACCTCTACATTCTCCTGTGTTCTGTATTTTAGAATATAGCTCGAGTCATTGTGTGGAGTAATCTCAAGTATCTCCTCACAATCATGCCCTCTAACAATGTGTTTTCCACAACCCAACGAAACAACCAGTGCTGCAATTCCCATAAATCGTCTCATAATATTACCCCTCAACACGTGTTGTAGGAATATAGGTAGGTTAAATATTTTCCCGAAAACACCACAAACATTTATATCCTAAAAACACCAAATACCCTTCAGAATGAACATCCTCTTCATCTGCAACCAGAACCAGCATAGAAGTCTAACAGCCGAATCTCTATTCAAAGACAGGTTCAGCACAGATTCAGCAGGCCTCTATAACGAGTCTCCTGTGACAGAAGAACAGGTCAGTAATGCAGACATCATAGCAGTGATGGAAAACAAACAAAGAACAGAACTCAGCAAGCGATTCCCTGAGCTATATCTAAAAAAAAGGATTGTTGACCTTGACATTCCAGACACATTCCACAAAGACCAGCCAGAGCTTATCTACCTTCTGGAGTCAAGGATGCAGGAACTGATGCAATCCATTCCTCAAATTGCTCTTTAGCCCTTTGCTTGGATCTAAATATCTTTGTCTCAGATATGGACATCTCAGGTATCCTGCGGGTGACTTTGTATTTTCGCCCTACACCATTCCTTAATTCTATGATGCTTATTTCCCAGTTGTTTATGCTTTCCATAGGAGATAAAATGAAAAGAAGATTAACAAATTCTCATAACAAAATACCGAAATAACTCTATACATTCCACAAAATCAGTAAATTATACCAGAAAACATCCTATAAATCACATATAAACAAAAAATAATCTACTAAAAATGCAAAACATCCACACCCAAAACCCCATCACAACATAAAAACCTTTAAATACACAAACACTCATTAACATCATGAAAAAGCGGTGATTTGATGTCAAGAGCCAGAGCTGTGATGAAAGAGGAGCAAAAGGACTTTCTTAATGTTATGCATGATTTTGAGAGTATACGCAGATTGATAGCAAAGTTTCGCGAAAAGGCTCCTGAATCAACAATAACAAAAGAGCAGAAGAAGTATGGCTTTGTTGACTTGCGTTCTAGAAAACTCTCAAAGAAAGCAGAAAAGCAACTTCCCAAGTTCCATGAGCATCTGAAGGAAATCATGCACACCCGCGCACACATCCACCATACAGGCATAGATTTGGAAAAATCTGTCAAAATTTATTCTGGAAAGTTCAATATGTCACACCATCGACTTGGCCAGATGATCAACAACATAAGAGCAGGTCAACTGGATCTTCTCCCTGAATTAACAAAAAATTTCATGGAATCATCACAATCTTTTGAAGAGTACATAAAGATGGAGATGTACTATCATCTCTCGTCTCGTATCAATGTTTCTGTTCTCGATTCTGCTATTAGGGGTAAGAAAATCATCTGGAATGCTCTGAACAATTTGATCTCAGACTGGTCAAGAGGGGTTACATCTACGCACATAAACCAATTACACAACCAAATCAATAATATTCAGAAACAGACTTCTAGCCTTCATTATGAATTCAATGAGCTTTCGATAAGGTTCAAAAATATCAATGCTAAACTTCAGCAAGTGTTCAATGTGTTGGATGCACTTGATATAAACAAGAGCGCTAAGCAGGGTTTCTTCTCAAAGCTGTTCAGAAAAAAGCCACCTACTCCTGTCTTGTCTGAAAAAGACAAGCGCATCCTGATGTCACTAGACACCATGCTGAAAAAGATATATGAAAACGATGTCCACCAGGTGCAGCCTATCCAAAAAAAGATACAGGAACAACTGAATTATTTGACAAAAGAGGAAAAGGCTGTTCTAAAAAACATTCTAGCATTATTCAACAAGGAAAAAGAAACAATAACCTCTCTACATCCAAGTGTAGAAACAGCAATAAGAAAGGTTGCCTGACGCACCACTCAGCCAACCAAGATGCTTTAGGACTAAAGTTAATTTTTCCCGAAGGGGTATTTCTATATCAATTCCTTATCTAAAAGTTACAGAACATGAGCTTACAGACAGGCATTTTTGCATTCTTAACCTGGCATTATCTGGCTGCCTGCGCTATACCCTTGCCACGCTCGCACTACAGTGGTTTTTGATGCTGTTCGCCCAACTGCATTAAATATTTTAAGTTAGTCTTTAGGCTCGCTAGGCGGCAATGGAAGCTCAGGCAGCGTAGAAGGTGTTACAGACCGCGTAGTTAGTAGATGCTATTGCCAGAATAAGATTATGTTGTTGCAGGCAGCGTAATTCATACTCTTACTATAATACTTCCCTGCATAAACTTTATATAATACTGAATCAAAATAGGTTCTATGCCTGCAAAAAAATCAGCCCGCAAGGCTTCTTCAAAGATAGATATGAACACCAGTTACAAAGACACTAGTCAGATTGAAATATCAAAAAATATTGTTGGTCAAGTTATAGGTCAGGAGTCTGCAGTTAAAGTCATTCTTAAAGCAGCATCTCAAAGGCGTCATGTCTTCCTGATAGGAGAACCAGGCACTGGAAAATCCATGCTTGGACTTGCGATTGCTGAGATGCTTCCAAAGGAAAAGATGGTTGATATAATATCATTTCCTAATCCTAATGATGAAAACCAGCCAATAATAAGGACTGTTCCAGGAGGAAAGGGAAGAGATCTTGTAAAGCGGACCAAGATGGAGTCTGCCTCGATGTTCAAGAACCAGAACATCATCATGTTCATTCTCGTGATTGTAGCGATGATTGCACCTTGGTGGGTAAGGTCATACTACAAGTCAGATGTCATGTTCGCTGCATTCTTCTTGGGTGGTATGATGTTTCTGGCAGCTTTTGTGATATTCCTTAATCTTGGAAGACGAATGTCAGCAGGCAAGGAAACAGGTGTGCCTAAGATTATTGTTGATAATTTCAATAAGAAACAATCACCTTTCTTTGATGCTACAGGCGCGCATGCTGGCGCTCTTCTTGGTGATGTGCTTCACGATCCGTTTCAGAGTGGCGGGCTTGGAACTCCTGCTCATGAACGTGTTATTGCAGGCATGATCCATAAGGCGAATAAAGGTGTGCTTTTCATTGACGAAATAGCAACTTTGCAGCCTCACACCCAGCAAGAGCTTCTTTCATCTTTACAGGAAAGGACTTATTCTATTACTGGTCAATCTGAACGCAGCGCAGGAGCAATGGTTAGAACTGAAAAAGTGCCTTGTGATTTCATACTTGTTGCTGCAGGAAATCTTGAGACCGTGAAGAATATGCATCCTGCATTAAGGTCCAGAATAAGAGGATATGGATATGAAATATACATGAATGAAACTATTAAGGACACTCCTGAAAACAGGTGGAAGCTTGCCGTGTTTGTTGCACAAGAAGTAAAAAAAGACCAAAAAATCCCTCATTTTTCCATGTCTGCTGTTGAAGCGATTATAGACGAGGCTCGTAGAAGAGCTAATAGAAAAAATCATCTTACTCTCAGACTTAGAGATCTCGGAGGTTTGGTACGTGCTGCTGGCGATCTTGCAAAAGAAGAGAACGCTAAAATTGTTGACAGAATACATGTCATCAAAGCAAAGAATATCGCAAGATCACTCGAACAGCAAATATCTGACAAGTTTATAGAGAGAAAAAAAGAATATGAAGTTATAATCACAAAAGGAAAGATTGTTGGCAGAGTAAATGGTCTCGCAGTGATAGGTGGTGACGCATCCTACTCAGGAATTATACTACCTATAGAGTCTCAAGTCACTCCAGGTGGTAAGGAAAAAGAGTTTATTGCAACCGGAAAACTGGGAGAAATAGCAAAAGAAGCTGTCAAAAACGTATCTGCCATAATCAAAAAGTACTTCGGAGAGGATATGAAGAAGTATGATGTATATGTACAGTTCTTACAGACTTATGAAGGTGTAGAAGGTGACTCTGCATCGATTGCTGTAGCAACATCAATAATATCCGCGCTTAAGAACATACCTATCAAACAAGATACTGCTATGACTGGATCACTTTCTGTTAGAGGAGAGGTTCTGCCTGTAGGAGGAGTTTCTGCCAAGGTAGAAGCAGCTTTAGAAGCAGGTGTAAAGAACATAATTGTGCCAAAATCAAATGTCCAGGACATAATACTAAACAAGGAACAACTCAAGCAAGTCAATATAATCCCTGTTGAGACTATCTCTCAAGTGTTGCGAGAAGCTCTTGACTGGCAAGGAAAAAAAGATATTCTTAAGAAAATAGAGCGGATGAACAACAATTAAAGCAGTAAGCTTTTTATAATAATATAACATCACATACCTTATGCCTTCGAAAAATAATGACACCGAAAACAACCCTTTTGTGGGTGGTGTAAGGAGAAGGAAAGAATGCCCTGACTGCAGTGGTGGGAACATATCATTTGAACCTGAAAACGAGCGGTTGGTGTGTCAAGACTGTGGTGCGCTCTTCGAAGAGATACAAAATATTAAACGCAAGAATGAAGATGAGATAGAATTCTTGTAATCTCACCAGAAGACATCAATCTGGTCTGTTCTAAGGTACGGTTTGATATCTGATTCTGTTATGCTCATTTTCTTCCCTGCTTTGTATTCAAGAAGACCTAACCAGGCTATCATCAGACCATTGTCAACATTGACATCTGTTTTGAGTGTAAAACACTTTGCACCTCTGTCTCTACACATATTTTTGCACATATCCTGTAATCTTAAGGAGCTTGCGACTCCCCCACCCAGGAGAAGCTCTTGTTTCCCACAATGACCCATCGCACGTTCGCTAACTTCTACAAGCATTGCAAACGCAGTCTCTTGTAGAGAATATGCAAGGTCTTCTTTAGAATAAGTCCCTGAATTGTATTTCTGCTTTAAATTAGTCAGAAGACCGCTAAAAGACACATCCATTCCTTTGACAACATAAGGTAATTCTATGTAATTTTTAGCTTTGAGAGATAAATCATATATTTTCGGCCCTCCAGGAAACCCTAAGCCCATGTATCTTGCAAATGAATCGATAAAATTACCTATTCCTATGTCAAGTGTCTCACCGAATATCCTATACCTACCCCCCTTGTAAGCAATAATTTGTGTGTTAGCACCAGAAGCATAAAGGAATACAGGATCCTTTGCCTCAGACAGTAACTTCCCTATCTCAAGATGAGCTATGCAATGGTTGACCCCTATGATTGGCTTGTTATACGTTGATGCCAATGTTCTTGCGAGCATCGCACCTATTTTTAGACAATTGCCTATTCCAGGACTTTGTGAATATGATATCAAGTCAACATCATCAAGGGTTAAATCTGCCTTTTTAAGTGCTGTACTCAGGACATCCTTAAACACGAATGTATGGTGTTCAGCGACCTCTGCAGGAATCATTCCTCCTTTGCCCTCCTCAGTTGTGAATACAGCACGTTCATTTGCTAGAACGTTTCCTTCACTGTCAATTAGCCCTATTCCAAATGTATGTGCCGTACTTTCAATTCCAAGAGATATCATGCGGATAAGGTCAATGAAAAGAAATATAAAGTTATCCTGGATTTTCAGATATGTGATTAGACAGCAGTCAGGTATTCAGGATGGCGTTCGAGTCAAAGCCTATAACATTTAAAGAATTCATAGATCTTGTTAGAGCGCATAATCCTAATGCTGATTTCGACAAAATCGATAAGGCATATCATTTCGCAGAAAAAGCCCATAAAGGGCAGAAAAGAAAGGCAGGAGAAGAATTCTTTGTTCACCCTGCTGAGGTCGCACGCATACTCATAGTATACAAAGCAGACACAGTGACAATCTGCGCCGCGCTTCTGCATGATACTGTAGAGGATGCTAGCACATCACTAGATACTATTGATAAGATGTTCGGCAAAGAGGTCAGTACCCTTGTTGAAGGTGTCACCAAAATTGCTGGTGAACGTTTCGAGACAAAAGAGGAATACAAGGCAGAAAATCTCAAGAAGATACTTCTAGCGACTACAAAGGATGTTAGAGTCAGTCTGATAAAACTTGCTGACAGACTGCACAACATGAGGACACTGGCGACATTCAGGCCTGATAAAAGACACAGGATAGCTAAAGAAACTCTGGAAATATTCGCACCTATAGCTCACAAGCTTGGCATGTGGAGGATGAAGGGTGAGCTGGAAGATCTTTCACTTCGTTACCTTGATTATGATACTTACGTACTGCTTAAAGAGTCTATTGCTGATAAGCGTGTTGAAAGAGAGAAGATTACAGCACAGATAATAGACAATATCAAAAATTCTCTGAAAGACAAAAATATTGACTCGCAAGTCTCAGGACGCGCAAAGTATTTCTATTCTATCTATAAAAAGATGAGGAAAAAACAAAGGGATTTTGATCAGATATATGACCTGATAGCTATTCGTATCATAGTGAACACAATACCTGAGTGCTACAAGGCGCTCGAGGTAGTGCATACTCTTTACGAGCCCCAGCTTGAGAGGTTCAAAGACTACATCCAACATTCTAAGGCGAATGATTATCAATCAATCCACACATCTGTGAAGTATCGTGCAAAGATGATTGAGGTCCAGATAAGGACTCGTCAGATGGACGCGATTGCAGAAGCAGGCATAGCTGCACACTGGAAATACAAAGGGACTGAAAAAGACAAGGCATTCGATCGTAAGATGATGTGGTTACGCCAGGTTCTTGACTGGCTGCATAAGTCCAAGAATGCACAGGAATTTGTCGAGACTCTTAAGATAGATCTTTTCGAAAATGAAATTATCGTACTGACACCAAAAGGAGACCCAATCTCTTTACCAGAAGGCGCAACACCTGTTGATTTTGCTTATGCAGTCCATACAGGAATAGGCAATCAGTGCTCAAAAGCAAAAGTGAATGACAGGATTGAAACACTCGACCACACATTGAACAGTGGCGATGTTGTCGATATAATCATCAAAAAAAACGGCAGGCCATCAAGAAACTGGCTTCATTTTGTTGTAACATCAAAAGCAAAGAGCAAGATAAGATCATCATTAGGAATAGACCCTGATAGGATTCCGAAGGAGACAGAAAAGAAAACAGAAAAAAGCATATCTGAACTTCTAACACTTGTGAATACTCATAATAAAAAAGCACCTCTAAGGATTTCCAAATGCTGCAATCCTAAGTTGAATGATCAGATAATAGGCCTGTTGACAAAAGAAGGGAAAATAACAGTACATAAGACAGACTGCGTAAATATCCACACAGTGAATATGTCAAAGAGAGTTCAATTATCCTGGAATGAACCTAAAGACAAAAACATACGTAAAGTGAGAGTGTCTGTGAGTGAAAGGCCAGGTATGCTAGCTGAACTTCTAAACCTGTTAGCAACAGGAAAGACTAATGTCAAGTCGGTCAACACAAGAATCAAGAAGAAAAAGATCACGCTTAGTTTTAAGCTCGAGATAAAAGATGAAGCAGAGCTTCAAACAATAGTAAATAATATGAGATCTATCAAAGACGTCCTTGATATAAAAGTAGATTAAAACACATCAAAACACCATCTTTAATATAGTCAAGAACCACTGATGAACACACTGGTAGAATGACTGCATTTAATAGTTATTTAAAATAGCGTGCAGTAAGGTTTATATATTAACTGACTTTCTCTTTTTGTTATGGAAACTATAAAAGACCCTAAAGATAAGGTTTTCAAGATGGCAACAAAGAGCGCCCTTATAGGTCGTTTGCCAAGGAAGGAAGGTGACAAATACAAGACAGCAGTTATCAGACTTTATGATGTAAACAATCCTCATAAGACCACAGAGTTCCCTAAACAAACAATTGAGTTCACCAACACAGAAAAAGTAAGGATAAGACGCCTGAATGTTTCATATTATCTTGAAGGTAATGATACAGTTCTGAATGATCTTGAGGAGATATACATCACCCATGAGAACAACAAGCTGAGCATAAGGGGTTACCAGATAGAAGTCGAAACTCGACAGGATTGATTGACATATATTCTTGTTCTCCACAAGCTTTTTAAACAGCCTCATATTTAGCATCACTATGCATGTATTAAAGACCAATTTCAATGGAAACCCGAATATAGGGCTGTACGGATTCTGTAACGACAAATTCTGCTTGCTAGGCATAGAAGTACCTGCTAAAGAGGCTAAAGAAGTAGAAAAGGCACTACACGTGCCTGTTCACCAGCTAAATATCTGTGGAACATCCCTACTGGGCGTATTTATAGCAGGTAACAACCACAAAATACTAGTGCCAGAGATAGCATTTGATTACGAACTTGCAATTCTTGACAAATTAGGTATAGAGTATGAAGTAATTAAAACAAGGTTGACTGCTCTTGGTAACAATCTTCTATGTAATGACAAGGGATGCCTTGCCAGCCAGGAATTCTCAGCAGATCAGAAAAAAAGAATCAGACAGGCACTAAATGTCAGTCTAAAACCAGGTACGATAGCAGACCTGGATACTGTAGGAAGTCTGGGCGTGCTTAACAGCAGCGGGTGCGCTGTTCATCGCGATATTACAGACGAGGAGATACAAAAGATAGAGGACCTTTTAGGTGTGAAATGTATTTCATCCACAGTGAACATGGGCTCGCCTTACATCCGCAGCGGCGTACTCTGTAATAATAATGGATTTATCATCGGCGACCTTAGTGGTGGTCCTGAAATAGTAAATATTGAGGAAGAACTTGGTTTCCTCGAACAATAGAGGTGTATATTTTGGTTTTTACAGAAGATGAAAAAAAGATTCTAAAACTGCTGGTAAGAAAGGAAATTGATGAATTCACAAAAGAAGGTAAGACATTGATTGTAGACGACAATCCAAGCTTCCTTGCTGTTGAGGAGAAATACGAGCAATTTTTAGAAAGATTATTAAATAAATTATAATCCGCTGAATAAGATGGTTGACGAAAAAAAACAGAAGGAACTCCAGAACAAGTACATGGAGTATCAGGTTAGTGAACAAAGAATCAAGCAGCTTCAACAACAGCTTGAGAAGATGGAGTCCCAGTTGTTAGAAGTGTCTGCTGTCGAGCAGAGTATCTCAGAAATAGGTGATGTAAAAGAAGGAGAAGAGATACTCGTGCCTATATCAGGAGGTGTTTTCTTCAAAACAAAATTAGATAACAGCAGCAAATTCCTGGTAAACGTAGGCAGTAATGTTGTCGTCGAAAAAGACGTTGCCAGAACATGCGAGATGGTCCGTTTGCAAGGAATAGAGATTAGAAAATACAAAGAGCAGGTCTTAACTGCGCTAAACGAACAAGTTGAAATTCACTTTAATATGGAAGAAGAGCTGAAAAAGCTCGTTGAAGACTGAAAATGTTCAAATTCTTAAAAGACAAGCTTAAGAACGCGGTTTCTAAGTTCACAAAAGACGTAGAGGAAGAAGCAGAAGATATTGTCGACGAAGTTGTTGAACCCGAACAGATAGAGAAACCACCAGTAGAAGATGACCAGAAAGAAGATTTTTCTGAAGAACAAAAAGAACAGCCTGTAGAACCAGAACAAGAACCTTCCAAAGATGATGTTGAGGAAAAAGAGGAAATACATTCTGAAAAAGTAAAACCTTCTGAAGAATCCAAGCCAGAACAAGCTTCAGATGATATTGAAGAAGAGCCAGAGATTAGTGCAGAGCTTACAGGACTCAAAGAGTCTCTTGATGAGTATTCTGATGAAGATCTTGATTCTTTGATGAGCATGCTCAGTTTCCCTGCAAAATCCAAAAATAAAAAAAAGGAATCAAAAATCAATAATATTCTCAAAAAACCTTTGATGGATATTAGCTCAGCTATAGA
The DNA here is from genome assembly GCA_013203345.1 of Candidatus Woesearchaeota archaeon. Taxonomy (GTDB): domain Archaea; phylum Nanobdellota; class Nanobdellia; order Woesearchaeales; family UBA11576; genus JABMQF01. Next base: position 1,575 of record JABMQF010000046.1, on the reverse strand, counting down.
CAAGCTCGATGCTATCGAGGAGACAGTACAAGAAATATCAGCTCCAGAAATTGTTGAGCCTGAAAAAGAACCAGAAGAAGAAATCATAGAAGAACCAGATTCTGAACATGACGATGTTAATGAAGAACAGAATTTAGATGAAAAGCAGAAAATAGAACCAGATGAAGAAGATACACCTCTAGAAGAGGAACCAGAGAAAAAAGGGTTTCTAAAAAAACTTTTCAGCAGAAAAAAGAAAGAAGAACCAGAACAAGAAGAGACCACAAAAGAACCAAAAGAAGAACCAGAACAGGAACCAGAACAAGAAGAGACCACAAAAGAACCAAAAGAAGAACCAGAACAAGAACCTGAAGAGAAGACAGGGATTCTGGGCAGAATTCGAAAAGGAATAGTATCCAAAAAACTTTCAGATTCTAAATTTGAAGACATATTCTTTGATCTTGAAGTGGCATTATTAGAAAACAATGTTGCTGTTGAAGTGATTGAGAAGATCAAAGATGATCTCAGGCAAAGACTTGTCGACCAGAAAGTTGAGCGTTCAAAGATAGGTTCTGTAGTCATGGAATCTTTGGTTGATAGCATCAAAAGCATATTGAGTATTGAGCAGATTGATTTAGTCAGTAAAGCAAAGGAAAAAGAAGGACCATATGTAATTGTTTTTGTAGGTATAAACGGTTCAGGAAAGACAACAACAATAGCAAAAGTCGCAAAGCATTTCATGGACAATGGTATGAAACCAGTTCTGGTTGCTTCTGATACATTTAGAGCTGCAGCCATACAACAGCTCGAGGAACACGCAGTTAACTTGGATGTGAAGATTATAAAGCACGATTATGGAAGTGATCCTGCAGCTGTTGCTTTTGATGGTATCAAATACGCCAAAGCAAAAAACGCAGATGTTGTTTTGATAGATACTGCAGGAAGATTGCATTCTAATGTTAACCTCATGGATGAGATGAAAAAAATAATCCGCATAGCAGATCCCGACGCCAAGATTTTTGTAGGTGAATCTATTACAGGTAATGATTGCATAGAACAAGCACAGAAATTCAATGAAGCTGTTGATATTGATGGTATCATTCTTTCTAAAACAGATGTTGATGAAAAAGGCGGCGCAGCCATATCTGTGTCATACGTGACCGGCAAGCCAATACTCTTTATAGGAACTGGTCAGACTTATGACGGCTTGAGTAAATTCGACAAGAGTATTGTTCTCGAAAGTCTCGGTATGGATGATTGAGCCAACACAAACCATTGTGTTATCCTGAAACTGCTACACACATCGAAACTGCTACACAGTTTTTAGGTCTTCCCAGACTTCTTTAGGTGTTTTGTAATGGAGGCTCATATGGGGTCTGTTTTCGTTGTAATGCGATATGAAATCCCTAATTCCGGAGAATGTGCCTATAGCATATTCTGTCTTGTACGTTAGAAAGAAGCGTTCTACTTTACCATTGGTTTGTGGTCTGTTGACTCTGGCTAGATAATGCTTTATGCCTAGTATGTTTAGTGCTTTTCTGAATTGGGTGTTTTCCTGTTTAGCTTCTGATCTTGCCGCATAGTACTGAGTTCCAT
>JABMQF010000045.1 GCA_013203345.1 Candidatus Woesearchaeota archaeon | reverse complement strand
CCCTCTCTCAAGGCCCCTACCGATCGTTGGCTTGGTGGGCCTTTACCCCACCAACAACCTAATCGGCCGCTGACTCATCCTCTGGCGTTGCCTTTGGGAAACAATTCTTTCCAGAACGAGTTTCCTATCCGGTCTTAGCCTCAGTTTCCCGAGGTTATCCCAGACCTGAGGTCAGATTATCAACGTGTTACTGAGCAGTCTGCCGGTGCTCCGAAGAGCCCCAGGACTTGCATGGCTTAGTCGAACCCTAATAGCAGCAATCTCCTGCAGGATCAACAGGAATTGTTAATTTTTTTGGTCGCAAGTTATTTGTCGCAAGTTTATATTTGGAGATTTGTGAAAAATACGCTTAAGGAAAGCTCCTACCGAAGTATGGAGCAATTTTAAGCCGTTTTTCACTACCAAACACTCCTATTTCATACTTGACACGTTCGTATCAAGCATACACGTTTTATTCCCTTAAATAAAGGAGAATTATGGAGCTGATGTATGCATAAAGGTAGTTTTGTGATGAAACCGGGTGTTTATAAATATTTCGTTTGGGCTTATCGTCGGTAAATTAATCTAGGGGGATTTCTATATGTCTGTTTAATGAATGTGGTTGATTTTAGAAAGCTAAATGCTACTGTTAGATGTTATGGACGTCTAAAAATGGACTAGGAGCCTTTAAACGTGCTTAATTATCTTTAAGCAACATAAAAGCAAAAATCAAGGGTTTCACTTGGTTCTTGCAAGTCTTCGTCTTTTCTCTTTTCGCATTCGTTTACGCTGCCATTTCCAACGCATCTGCCTTGGTTTTTTCCAGCGCCTTGAACTTCTCTTCATCTTTTGTCAATCTTCACAACTGGTATTGTTGTTACTTAACCTCCCTTTCGGGTTTTATTGTTTAATTGCTCAAAGAGCAAAATTTAGGTATTAGGAGGGCTTATTTAAAGGTTTGGGTTTGGTGTGTTTCAGTAATCTTCTTATTTTTTAGTCACCTGTTAGTGGCAACAAAATAGAAAGATTTTTATGTGGATTGTATGATATTCACGTTGTAATAAAAGAAATAAAAAAGAAAGAAATAAAAAAATTCTATATTTTATGTTCTTGCAGTGTCTCTTTCGATTCTATTCGGATTCTCTCGTGGTCTGCGATTACCACTATCGCCTGAATGTCCCTGTCCTGCAGGACTTCTTCTGGCTGAAGAGCCTGAACTGTGTCTTGGACCCTGGCCGTATCCTCCATGCCCTTGGCTGCTACGTCTTGGGCCGTGGTCGCTTCTTCCTTGACCGTAACTTTCTCGTCTTGGTCCTTGACCATAGCTGTTTCGTCTTGGGCCGTGGTCGCTTCGTTGCTGACCATATCCTCCTCTCTGGCCATGCGATGTTCGAGATATTCCCGCGTCAAAACCGAGTCTTTGAAACTTTGGTTTATCAAGGCAAACTATATTGACAGAAAAGTTCCTGAGTACACCACTCATGGCGTCGTGGTCATAAGGACCTAATAGTGTTACTGCTTTACCTGAATCACCTGCTCTTGCAGTTCTTCCAACCCTGTGGATATATTCCTGAGGGTCTTGTGAAAGATCATAATTATAGACGTGGCTGAGTCCTTTTATGTCAAGCCCTCTTGCAGCGACTGCTGAAGCGACGAGAACAAAAACTTCTCCTTTCTTGAACCTGTCTATGATTTCAAGTCTCCTGTTTTGACTGAGCTTACCGTGAAGCATCCTTGCTTTGACACCCTGCTTGTTTAGGTTCTTTGTGACAATCTCAACAGTGGATCGCTTAGCGCAGAACACAAGAGTTCTTTTTATGTCCTCTTCCTTGAGCAGATGTACAAGAAGAGAGAATTTTTCATGGTTTTCAACATTATAATAATATTGCTCCAGATACTCTTCCTTGACCTGACTTGAAGCCTTGGCAATGATAGGATCGGTCATGTGTTGTTTCTTGATCCTTTCAATCTCGTGGGACAGTGTAGCGCCGAAAAGAAGTATTTGCTTTTTCCTAGGCATTGCCTGCATAATCTTCTCAACATCTTCGATAAAGCCCATCTCAACCATCTTATCAGCTTCATCCAGAATAAAAGTCTTAAGCCTTGAAAGATTAACATTTCCTCTTGTTAGATGATCAAGTATCCTTCCAGGAGTGCTGACAATAATTTGCGCATGTTCCATTGCGTAGATCTGAGGTCCTAACCCCACACCACCGAAAACCTCGGCAACACGACAATGCTTGTCGAACTTTTCTAATTCGCATCTTATCTGTACAACCAATTCCCTTGTTGGAGCCATTATAAGCACCTGAGGGAATTTCTCCTCTGTAAGTCTTTCTATAATAGGGATGCCGAATGCAGCAGTCTTACCAGACCCTGTCTTTGACATGCCTATAACATCTTTACCTTCCCTGATGGCAGGTATGGCCTTTATCTGTATTGTTGTTGGCTCTGTAATTCCCAGATGTTTTAGGGTGTTAATTATATCTTCACGTACGTTTAAATCTTCAAATGACATTTTAGTATCTCCTTGGAATGTATCAACTTGCAGTTACTTCTCAAAATCATTGAGGATGCTCAGTTGTGAAACAGAATGAGCGAAAATAACACCCTCTGTTCCGGCCTTCCAATAATATATTAGTATAGGGGTGAGAGGGAGTATATAAGGCTTTTGGGTTTTTGGAATAGAGTATTTTACGAAACGTCTGCAAGGGGGCTGTAGCCTAGTGATTTGAAGGTTTGAAGTGTGCGAATCAGGTCTTCAGGGGGCTTGAGATGATGCTTTTCTTGTTTTTGTCACTAAACAGAGACAACAAAAGAGAAAGGTTTAAATAACAGCGATTTTTTTCTTTAGTCTATGGGCTTGAAGCTCAGAAATAAATATAAAGACAGAAAGATGAGAGGGAATAAACATGGGAAAATTTACTAATGCGGTTATTTTGACACTGGGCATGGCAATGAACGGTTGCTACGCTTCAACAGCTTATGAAGACGAAAACACAGATACTGGATACCTTGAACCAATTGCTGGGTCTTCTGAACCTGATGATCTGGTTGAGACAATAGAGGATGTTCCGGAAGTTGAGACTCAGGAGCCAGATGATCTGGTTGATATAGTCGAGGAAGAAATAGATATTGAACCAGACTGTGTTGAAGGAGAGAAGACGCTTAATTTTACTGAATATAATACTTGTAATTTTGATGAGGAGTGTGTATATACAGGACCTGAAGGAACTACAGGGTATGCAGAAGGAATAGAACGCTCAATCCAGGTTGAGCAGGATTCTACAGGTGATGTTTACATCATAGAAGAATCTGGTCCAAGGCTCTTGATTTCTAATGAAGACCAACCGGTTTGTCAGGGAGACTATGTTGTCATTGATCCTGCGTTTACACCAGATGGACAGATTGCATTATTCAAGCTTGCAGTGAGCGACCAAAGTCGTTTTCGATTTGAAGCATGGGGAAGAGATGCTGCGCTAGAAGGTGTACCCAGCTTAGCACCTGGTGAGCATGTAACAGGATCTGTTAGTTTTTTCTCAACCTATTCAGAAACTGAATCACCTTGGGCAAATAACAGACATAGAATTCAGGAAACACAATGTCCGGACGGTTCTGTAGGCTATCTTGTCGACTCAAATGGAGATGGAGAGATAACTGATTTTGAATCCCTCTTTGTTTTAGATGCAGCAGCTGATCTGTGTTATGAAGAATAAACTTTTTTTATTTTTTTTATAAAACAGGGCAGGATGATGCTGATAAGATTTTCAATCCAAAACCCAAATAAATGAGCTGGTTATGACTATGATTCTTTATAGATAGAAAACAGGTCTATTGTCCTTAGAAAATCCCCCTGTTTTTAACCTGAAAGGTAATTTGGTAGTTGATAAAAAACAACGCTACTAAAGAAATGACCGACATTAATATTTTGTATTTGTTTATTTGGACCCGTTAGGTACGCATTAGCTAATAGTTGCTTTGCTCTTTCTTCAATATTAAATTCAGTTGGTAATTTTCTCTCATTAAATCGCCCGTTAACAATATCCTTACGTTGTCGAACGACCAAAATAGGTGGTGATACTTGCTTAATTGTACCTCTTTCTGAAAGTTGACTAAGTTCATCCATTATGATATTTTGTAAAGAATTCTGTCCATCAATATGATAAAAGACAGCAGGAAAAACAGTACCTGTAAAAGGGATAACTGTATTTCTTCCTATCATGTAAGCATTAGCATCTGGATAGTCTCTGCCAATCGAAGGAACATGAGGTCTTGGTTCTTTTTCACGATCACATGGAGTCCAAGTCCAAACTGGTGGCGAAATTTGTTTAATTGCGCCTTTCGTTATTAAACGTTCATATTTTTCAATTGAAATTTCTTTTAGGTCCGCTCCTATTCTCCTAGCCCCCACCATAAAATAGTATTTTGAAGTAGTGAACCAGATCGAATTTAATAAATTGTTGGTTAGTTTATAAAGAAAAGTCCTTTTATTCTGTTTGTCTGCGGGGTAATTATGAGAAGTGTTTTTCTGAGGGTGTAGGTTTTTCATAAAAAAGATTGGACTGCTCCTGCCGGGACTTTCGTGTGAAAGCACAAATGCTTTGCACCATTCGAACCCGGGTCATCGCCTCGAGAGGGCGATATGATTGGCCGGACTACACCACAGGAGCAGTGTTCAGACCGTATAGAATTTGACAGTCATTTTTAAGGTTTTTGATTGGGTTTGATCATGTACATTTTTCTTTTCTTTTCTGGGAAGCGTTCTATTGCGTATCTCAACATGGTTCTTGGCATAATTTTGTAGTACTGTTTTATGAATTGCTCTTCTGTTTTGAGGTCGCGTTTTCCTATTTCTCTTAGCATCCAGCCTACTGCTTTGTGTATCAGATCGTGAGGGTCGTGGAGGAGAATTTCTGCAAGGTTTAGAGAGTCTTGAAAGTCATTATTTTTTATGAATTGGAAAGTTGCCAAAATTGCGATACGTCTTTCCCAAAGCGATTTTGATTTTGCAAACAGGTATAGAAGATCTCTTGGTTTGTCTATAAGATAGTGTCCAACAATCTTTGGAGTGGTTACGTCAATTAAGTCCCAGTTGTTGATGTTTCGGGTGTTTTTTATGTATAAATTGAATGTTTGTTCTTGATTATTTGGGTATTGGTCTACTAGTATTAGAAGTGCTGTCATTCTGTGTTCATGGACTTTGCTGTTTAGAAGTGACTGGATTGTGGTTAATTTGGTGTTTTTGTGCTTTTTGGCAATTGTTCTTTGGTTAGGCATTGAAATTCCAAGAAAGATATCGCCTTCACCATACTGTCCTTTACCTGTCTTGAAGAAGCCCTGCAGAATCTTGGCTTTTTCAGGGTTTGCTAATAATTTTAGATCGTCTTTCACACTATTTTTCATTTGATGATTTGTGTAGTTATCATTTATAAAACACTCTGTCTTTTGTGTATATTCTGCAGAATATGCTGCTCCCAAAACCTTTATATACACCCCCTAATTCCTAATTATTGATTATTAAAGCTGAGACACCCATTAAGGGGCGTTCTTATAGGAACATTGGTCTCGGGAGGAAAACAAAATGGCTGAATTTAAATTAGTGATTTCTGATCCAAAGAAAGGAAAGTCTTTACAGCGTGAGATTAAGGAAGACACTGCAAAGGCATTGATAGGAAAGAAGATTAAAGAAGTATTCAAAGGAGAACTCATAGACCTACCTGGTTATGAATTCCAGGTTACAGGTGGTTCAGACTCAGCAGGATTCCCCATGAGATGGGATGTTCTTGGTTCTAATAGGAAACAGATAACAGCTGTTAAAGGCGTTGGTGTTATGAATAAACTGCGTAAGCCAAATCCTAAGAAGAAAGGATGGCGAACTATGAGAGGCATGCGGTTGAAGAAGACTGTTGCGGGTAATACTATATGTGAGAATATAGCGCAGGTGAATCTTAAGATTACTAAAGAAGGTAGAGAGTCTTTGTTTGAAGTGAAGGAAGAACCTAAGAAGGAAGAACCTAAGAAAGAACCTAAGAAAGAAGAATTAAAAGAAGAACCTAAGAAAGAAGAAGTAAAAGAAGAACCTAAGAAAGAAGAACCTAAGAAAGAACCTGCTGATGATAAGGTTGAAAAGCTTGATGAAGAGATAGAGAAGATTGATGAGGAAGTCGCAAAAGACGAGAAAGAGATTGCGAAAGAAGACAAAGAGATTGAAGAAATAGAAAAAGAGTTGGAGAAGAAAGAATAATGGTTGCCAAGAAGAAAACAGAGAAAGCCATACAGCCTGAAGTTAACATAGGACTTGTAGGTCATGTTGATCACGGCAAGACAACACTTACAGAAAGGTTATCAGGCAAATGGACAGATACACACTCTGAAGAGCTTAGGCGCGGAATAACTATCAGGCTCGGATATGCAGATACAGAATTCTACAAGTGCAAGAAGTGCGGTTACACAGTAAAGGCTAAATGCTGCGGTAAGGATGCAGAGTTTGTCCGTAAAGTCAGCTTTGTTGACGCACCAGGTCACGAATCACTCATGGCAACAATGCTTGCAGGAGCGACTATCATGGATGGAGCTCTACTACTGGTCGCTGCAAATGAGAACTGCCCGCAGCCGCAGACAAGAGAACATCTCATGGCACTGCAGATAATGGGTGTAAAGAATCTTGTAGTAGTGCAGAACAAGATAGATCTTGTTAAAGAAGATGAGGCAATCAAGAACCACGAACAGATAAAAGAATTCCTTAAAGATACAGAATACAAAGATGCACCAATCGTTCCAATTTCTGCGCAGCACAACATCAATATTGATATACTTATAGAGACAATAGAGAAAATCATACCAACACCAAAAAGAGATTCTAAGAAAGATCCAATATTCCATGTCGCAAGAAGCTTTGACATAAATAAACCAGGATCTATGCCTGACAAAATACTTGGTGGCGTACTTGGTGGAGCACTATGTCGGGGAAAACTAAAAGAAGGCGATGAAATAGAGATACGACCCGGATACCTTGAGGAGTTCGGTGGCAGAACAACCTGGAATAGCATATTCACCACAGTAACAGCGGTAAAGACAGGCGGACAAAGTGTCAAAGAGATAGTGCCTGGAGGATCTGTTGGAATCATGACTAAGCTCGACCCGGGAATAGTCAAATCAGACGCCCTTACAGGAAGCATTGTCGGCTACAAAGACAAACTTCCACCAGTATGGGAGCAACTCAAACTCAAGACAAAACTACTCGAAAGAGTTGTAGGGTCAAAAGAAGATATAGATGTTGATCCTATCAAGCTCAAGGAACCGCTGATGCTTAATGTTAATTCAGCAGCTACAGTCGGCGTTGTGACAGAAATTAGCAAAAACACATTCAAGTGCATACTCAAGTTACCTGTCTGTGCAGAGGTGGGTGCAAGAGTAACTATATCCCGTAGGATAGGTGCGAGGTTCAGGCTCATAGGGTATGGGATTATAGAGAATTGAAAGATAAACTTTTGATAATCTATGAAAACATAAACAGTCTGGTGGTTTTTGCAAGCATTTCTTTCATAACAATAAACTATTTATAACAGTCTTTCTGATTCTATTTTTAGACAAGGTAATACTTATGGGATTGAAATCTAAATATGTTCTTGAAGCTCGCAAAGAATACAAGGAATTGTATAGCAAAGCACTGCCTTACGCAGGTGAGCCTGGATTGGATGATATTGAAATAGCAGACTTTGGACTTTCATCAGACATATCTGGTTTTCGGGAAATTGGACTGGGTATAATGACAATCGTGAATTATTCAAGAGATGTCAATGGCATAACAATAGGACACACAGGCAAAGTTCTTATGAGTCTGCCAGGTCAGTTCATGCCAGAACACAAACACTCTGATGTCTCTGTGCTTGAGATTTGTGAGTGTGAAGGGCTTGTGCGCGATAGTGTCAAAGAGTTTAAAGGAATCAAGAACTATGATTATGATGGCTCTGAAAAAGGTATTAAATTTTCTGATGAAGATTATGCTATAGTATTTGGAAAGAAAGAAGATTCTGTGCACTATATAGAAGGAAAATCAGAAACATTCAAAATGATATTTGGAGGCGGAATTCTTTGGAGTGATGACGCTGTAGTGCTTCGGAATTGTACAGATGTTGATGCGAAGATACCTGAACATGTTACATCAAAAAGAGCATTGCAGTTGAAAGAAGGATCAGAAGTTCTGCTGCCAAAAGGTACAAAGCACGCTTTTCTCGCTGGTGGTTTAGGAGCAGTATTCTTTGAATTCTCAACACCAAGCATCGATGAAGCAGATGTTTTTACAGACTTGAGGGTGATAAGATGACATCAGTATTATGTTTTGGTGAGCTTCTCTGGGATGTGTTCGGAGAAAATGAGAAGATGGGTGGTGCACCTTACAATGTCGCAGCGATATCGTCATTGCTGGGTATGAACTCATCACTCATAACAGCTCTGGGCAAGGATGGTTCTGGTGAAGCATTACTGACACTTGCAAGTGAGAAGGTAAAAATGATTGTTCAAAGAAATTCTTATCCGACGGGACGGGTTGATGTAACACTATTGAACGGGAATCCTGAGTTTAGAATAATGGAAGATACTGCATACGATTATATTGATTTGTCAGACGCTGCTGTCCAATCATGTAAAAAAGCAGACTACTTCTGTTTTGGCTCACTTGCGCAAAGGAAAAGAGTGTCGCGGGAGACACTATACTCACTTTTGAAATTGGCCAAAGGGGTAAAGGTATATGACATGAATTACAGAGAAAGTATTCGTGATTGGAAGATGATCTTTTCTGAGTCTGTGTCTGCAGCAGATGTTTTAAAGCTGAATGCTGATGAATTCGCAATGCTACAAGAGCTTCAAGGTGTAGAAGATGGTTCTGAACTTCTAAAGAAACATAATTTGAAGTATGTGTTTATCACAAAAGGAGATAAGGGGGCAGAGATGTTTTCTCATAAAGGGCGTTACATGTGTTTTTCTCCTCGGGTGGATGCAGTAGACACGACAGGATGCGGAGATGCGTTCACTGCTGCAGTTGTGCATGCTATGTCTCTTGGTTATGATGAACAGAAAATGCTTGATTACGCATGTGGTGTTGCCACACAGATAGCTAAAGTTAAAGGTGCTGTTCCAGAAGTATTATGAGGAAGGCCTTTCGGCCTACTTTTTATTTATCTTCTCAGGAGAGATGATTTATAATTATCACACTCTTGTTGTTTCTTGTTTTGGTGTCATCCATTGCCTGGACTGAATGTGATGATTGTTGCGTTTTCAGAAGTTCTGAGTTGGATTTGGCATTTTTGTCTTATTATAATATTCGGCAGGCTTGTTATTGGGCAGATGATGGCTGATCGTTCAAATATTTTCATACCTGTTACTTGCTGGATGTTTTCAAGGCGCTTTATGTATTTGTATGCTGTTTTTCTTGAGATTTTGCGGCAGAACTGCTTGACAGGGAGTTGAGAATTCCCTGCCAAGAGCTCAAAGAACCGCTTTTCAGAGTTGTTTGTGGCCAATAGTGAGAGTGAATCCATATCTTTTACCTTTAGCGTATTATTAATTACTATGTGGTAGTTACATTATATATATTTTTACCTTATATGTTATATACCTTTTGTGCTTTTTAGGGTTTAATGGTGTTCTAAAGGTATATTTTATATATTTCAGAAATTTAGGTTTTATAAACAGCTATAAAGCTGATTTTGGGGTGGTATATTTGTTTGGAGTCACAGTAAATATGTGGGCAGTTCTTGTTGCAGCTATCGCCTGGATGGTCATGGCAGCTATTTGGTATGCGCCGCCTGTTTTTGGTAAGGCCTGGATGAGGCTTGGTGGTATACATTCTAAAGATGCGGCAAAAGTCAAGAAAAATATGTGGCTTAGATGGCTGATCGGTTTTGGTTCTTCTTTAGTTCTCTCTTACGCGCTTGCTGTATTTATTGGACTTATAGGTGGCGGCGTGATGACTGCAATATATGTTGGTCTGTTCCTTTGGCTTGGTCTTGTGGCTACGCTGACTTTGGGATCAGTACTTTGGGACATGAAACCATTTGGTCTTTATGTTCTGAACAATGGATTTAATGTACTGGGTTTCCTGGTGATGAGTATCATCCTGGGTGCCTGGATATAATGAGGTGAAAGAAAATGCATGGATGCGAAAAATGTATGAAAATTGGGGGAATAATTATACTTGTATTAGGTGTACTATTCCTTTTGCGTGATGTTGGAGTTTGGAACTTCTGGAATATTCAATGGTGGACTGTAGTGTTCTTGTTCTTCGGTCTCACGCATATTGGGCATAGTTTCTGCCCTGAGTGTAAGAAAGTTAAAAAATAATTTTTTTTATTTCTTTTTTTTGTTAATGGGTTGTTTGTTTTATATGAAGTTACTAGGATAACTTTCTTAAAGTGGGTTTTTTCCATTTTGAATCGAAAAGTATATAAACTTATGTTGATATCTATAAACTATGGTTGATACTTATAAACTTAAGTTGACAAGCTTACAGGCTCAGATATTTCAACTTCTCTGCAAACGTGTAGGTGTTAGGATGAGCCAAAGAGAGATTGCACTCGACTTGGATGTTAGTGCAACTGCTGTGGGAAAGGCCCTGAAAGGTTTAGATTTTGTTGATGCAGATAGAAGTTCAAAGCTAAATTTGACTTTGGTTCAGCTTATGAGAGATAAGAAGTTCGTAGAGCTTAAAAGAGCTGAGAATGTGCGACAAATATATTCTTCTGGATTGTGTGATTATCTTGAGAACAAATATTCTGGTTCGACTATTGTTCTTTTTGGGAGTTATTCTCTGGGTGAGGATACTGTCAAGTCTGATATTGATATAGCTATAATAGGTGGGAAAGAGAAGAAACTTGATTTAGTTGGGTTTGAGAAAGAGCTGGAGAGGACAATTGTTGTGAATTACTATAGTAATTTTAAGATTCACAAGAATCTTAAACAGAATATTTTTAACGGAATAGTATTACAGGGACAGGTTGAGATATGAGATCAATTAAGTTATTCGAGGAGTTTCTTGAATCTGGTGTTGTCAGACGGCGGAATCCTGATGTTGCCGTAACTTCTTGCAGCCAAGCCATTGCAAATATTACCTCTGTCATCACTGCATCTATGTTAATAGTTCATTCTTAAAACATTTCAAGACTTTTGTGTCTGAATGTTGTTGCGATTGATGCTTTTTCTCACTTCGGGTTTGGTTATGGCTGGCGCTTGCTGAGGTTAGAGCCAAGCCTGAACTGGAGTTTTATTGATGGGCCTCTTACTTGTGTTGTTGGAATCAGGCTTGGCAAGAATTGATAAAAACACCACCTAACAGTGATTAAAACCGAAAGGTTTAAATATGGAAATTGGTTTTCTAAACATAGTTTTTCGGGGGAAAAAATGTCACTAAGAAATAAACTCATAACATCAATGGCAGCGCTATATCTTGGAGCATGCGGACCAGGCGGAAATGGTCAGGATGCTGGAACAGATGTAGGAGTAGATGCTGATGTACCAAGAGATGTCTCAACAGACACTATCACAGATACTTCTGATACAGGAAATCAAACACCATTCAATCCTTCATATTCTATACTAGCAAATCTTACAATAGGAAATGGAACTTCTATTACAGATGAAGACAATGAAATTAGTCTGAGAGGGCCAGACAGAAATCCAGACTACACAGGAGAAACACCAACAGAAGTACGTTATGTAGTTGAATTAACAAATGACAAAGGAACACCAACAGATACTTCTGATGATGAAACACAAAGAGTAATAGATGAAATACTCGGACTAGGACTAACAGCAACAGGAAACGTTGATACAACAGGCATGGAAAACGGAGAAGGACTCACAATCGAAGGAATAATCAGTGCTGATGTTGGCGGAATTGAACACAGAGTAAATGGTAGTGTTAGTGGTGAATATGAAAATAGTGTGAATCCTCATGCGCCTGTGATTTGGTGTCATATATCTATTGGTGGTAGTGTGAGATCAGCATTCGCAACTACTTGTTATGCTGAAAGCCCAATAGGGTATAATGATTTTGAGTGGCGCGTTTCCAGTAGGAGCATGGATTTTATTACTGATAATTACGGAGACGAATTTGATATCTACACAGATTTTCTTCTTGACTCTACACATAGAGGGATTCATAATATTCATGTAGAATCAGAGGATTCAGAAGGTAATATAGGTGTACATGATAATCATTTTTCTGCTAATTTTCGGATTGTGGAAGGTCTTTTCTCTTATGAAGGAGGTGATAGTGATTCCTTTTTGTCGCCTGAGGGTATTGCGTATCGTTTATCTGAAAACTGTATCACCACATATAGTGAAGATTGCCTTCCTCAAGAGAGTGGTGATTCTGAGTGTGTGGTGGAAGCGAATATTGATGATAATCCTGTAACTGTTGAATGTATTGTAGATGAGATATATAATCTAAGCGACGACGAGCAGAGGATGACTCAGATGTATGGCCCTGATGGTGTGGGTTTTGATGAGATGCTTTTAGGCAGGACATTGCGGATGGTTCAGTTCAGGTATGATATACATTAGGTTGATTTCAAGATGCTGTTACAGTTACAATGCCATCAACCCTCGAAGAGTGTTGAAAATATATTATGACATCTTCTGAATAGGATTCTACTTGTGTCACAGTAATTGCAGTTAGATCCAAACCAGTTCCGTCCAAAGAAGTGAAATAAGTAACTTCAAAATCGTATTCTCTGGGAGCTAACCCTCTTATTCTTATGAACCTATCTCTTCCCGTTGTTTCATCGACACAGGTAACAATGTTTCTGTAGTCTAGTTCGCGGTATGGTGTATCTGCGCTGTCTCCCTCAACTTCCTTACAATCACATTCATTGCCTGTGCAGTCTACCCATCTTGCGATTTCGTGCAGTGCTTCTGTGCAGTGTGACTTTAGAGTGCAGCAGGTGTTGCCTGTTGGTCCGGGGTTGCCTCCGCAGATTGGGTCTTCGCAGTTTGCTAAACCGTTGCAGTCGTTGTCAATTCCTATACCTTCTGAAGGTAGGCCTCTTCCTGTGAATGTGTCGTCGCAGATTGTTTCTCTGGATGACTGATATTCACCAGAACTTGATGGAAAGAAATCTGCAGTATCGTAAGGATAACCTCCTTCTGCAGGGTCGTCACCGCAACAAGCTTGCTGTCCTGAACGGTCTGTCCATATGCCTTCATGATGGTGTGGTAAGTCTCGTGTCATACAAGCTTCACACATACCTTGGCTATGGTCAGGATCATTAATACTGGTTTGAACACAATTGGCTTCACCGTCATTTTCGCAATGGAAGTTACTGCTTGCGAGATAGAAACCTAAATAAGGATAATCCAAACTAGGATCGGGAATAAATTCATCTGGAAGATGACAATAAGGAGTAGGATTATCAGCACTTGTCTGACCATCTAGGTCTTCGCAGTTTGCGCTTTCTGTGGCAAGGGAGCATGTGCCTGCGTAACATGTTGCATGGGATAGTATCAGGTCTCCTTCTTCGTTGTCTATGTTGAAATCTTCGAGTGAGTTGCCGCATGCTTTGTTGGGATTGCAGATGCCTGTCGCTGCTGTTGCTCTGTCATTTAGTCTT
>JABMQF010000044.1 GCA_013203345.1 Candidatus Woesearchaeota archaeon | reverse complement strand
TACTTATGTCCGTAACTAATTATTTCAATTTTTTAATAAAATTGCATTTTTTAGCACTTTTATTGCGTTAAAAAACCTTTTTCTGTACCAACCTTTATAAGTTTTAAACGCTTAATTATATGTAGGGGTGTTGAAGATGCAAGGGTATCCTTTAAAAATAAACGAGCGCAAGGTATTAGGCTTGCTTATAGCGAATAGGAATCTTAACTTCAGGGAAATTGCAAAAGAAATCAATCTCAATGAGGTTTCTGTCAGGCGTTTGCACAACAAGTTGAAGCAGGAGAATGTTTTCCACACATTACACATACCTAATTTTTCTGTTCTTGGTTACAAGATAATGATGGTGCAGAGGATTTACATAACAAGTCCGTTCCTTATAGAGACAAAGAACATTATGAAAAACATCAAGTCTGAATGGATAAATTGTATTGATTGTCATGAGACATATGATGGTAAGATAATTGCAAGGTCAGTCTGGCGTAATGCAGAAGAGTTCAAGAGCGCTCATGCCGGTTTCTACAAGAAGTTCGGGACTGACTGGCTTCAGCGTGAAAATATTGATATGATTCCATTGGATGGGGCTGATCAATTTATCAGGATAAACGGTATCCCTATCTGATCTTTTTTTCAGGAAAAAGAGGTATATTTTGAATTAGTCAGACTGACATAGGTGTGATTATGAGTCGATACGATCAAGGTTTGTTTTCAAGAATCCGCAGATGGGGAGAACGTAGACGGAGGAAGCAGCAGCTAAAGAGCAGACTGCTCAAGGAGCAGGACATTAACACGCAGACAAAGCAGCTACTTGATGTTATCAACCAACATGGCGGGCCTGAAGGAGATTTTATGCGGAACATGTTCCGGAATGGGTGGTCTCAGATTGAAATTATTAATTCTGTGGATGTTCTGCGCAAATATGTATTACCAGAACAAAATCCTTTACAGGAAGGTATTGATATTCTTCACTATGCTATAGAAAACGGTTCTTTAAAGCAGAATGGTTTTGGTACTGCAAGTAGTGTCGAACAGTTGGAAAGCGTTGTTGAATCTCTAACGCGCGCTCGTGATAGACGTATTCCTTTGTTTGTTTATACTGATATTTGGGGTGGCTGGCAGGGTAATAAAGATTCTCGACTTAACAGCAAAAAATTTGCACAGGATCTTCTTGATTCAATTGGTGGTTTTGAGAAAGGACTGATTCAATCAAAATCTGCGCTCGACCTTTTCTATAGGAAAATTGAAAGGATGAAAAAGTCTAACCGAATTAGTTATGGTTTTGCGACAAGGGATATATATAAAAGTCTGCTCGAGGCGAATAGAGATACGCATCCTGGTTCTTACGAGTTGTGCTATTTTTTCCATGAAAAAGATGTGCTTGAAGAATTTCCTAAGATGTACCAGCCTCTGTTAAAACTTAATAACAATACTCCTAAGAGAATATTTGAGTTCCTTCACAGCGCTATATCTCATATTAATTATGATGATTATGGAATTAAAAGCAAAGAGTATGTTGAGGCTACGTATATGCTTGCTAATAGGATATCTTTCTTGTTGAATTGTGGTGTCGGACCGAGTCTTGAGGATAGGGCTAAGACCTCATCAACTCCGCCTGGTTTCATGGTTGGTTGTGATGTTCCTAATTCTGAGATACTCTTGAGTGCAGAGGATATAGCAGGAATCCTTCCTCCTTATTTTCGAAAGGATGAAGCAGCAGTCTTTGTGTCTGGATATAGTAATCTTTTCGACGAAATCATACGTAACAAGAGAAAGGAATCTAATCTTGAACTGACTATAGAGGATGTTAAGAATGTGATCCCATACCTCCAGGGTGCAAGGTTTGATGTTGATCATTATGTTCTTGATTGCGTGACTTGGCTGAAAAACATAGATTTTCAGGAGTCTTTACATTTTCAGAAAATAATAGAGTCTCTAAAAGATGAGTCAAGTCCTTACAGTTCTCTTGATATCATGGTTTTTTCTCATCTTCATACCAAGAGGGTAGGCGGAACACCACTCAGTCCTGCTGAAGAGAGAATGTGCAAGAGCATGGTGACTTACGCGATAAAGTCAAACACTAAGAGAAGAGATGATCGTTCACATATAGTTGAAATTGTAAGTGGTCAGGAGAACTTTAAGGAAATTCCTGAACACGTCAGAGATTATTTTTTTGAGAATTTCGATATTGCTATAGATCCTAAAAAGCGTATGATGGATATAGGGGGCGACAACAACGCATGGTACAGGTGGTCACAGTCTGCTGACAACTACCAGCAGGCGAACACAGGACAGGAAGGCACATTAAGGGATGATTTGAGTTTTGTCGGCAAGATAGTCAATTATTTGATGCTTAGTAAGAAAGTGATTAGTAATCAGAATTTGAGCATAATAGGTCTTGCGTGTGGTGACGCAGTGCCTGAGATAAATCTTAGGGATATTATAAGATCATCAGGTTATGCTAATCACCTGCATAATACTGAATTTTTTGTTCGTCTCGGTCTGTATGATATAAATGAGTCAATGATTCAGAAGGCTGCTTGGAATTGTTATCTTAAGAAGATAAATCCTTCCATCAGAAAAAAGGATATCATGAAATTAAGATATGGGGATTTAGGAGATGTAAATGGGCGTCAGTTGATAATAAGTCTGCCGGGAAAGACTTATTTTAATCTTGAGAACCGATCAGAGGAGTTGATAGATCGTATAGGTAACATTTGCTATGAGCACAGGAAACGAGGTAACACCGATCCTTCAGTCATACTTCTAGAGGGGCGGAATTATATTGATATGGACTATTACAAGGATAAGGGTGCAGAGGATATGCATGTTTCATATTTTCTAAGGCGGCTTGACGCTCAGCGAAGTGTGATTTGCTATGATAGTAGGATGGCTACCGGTTCTAAGTTGCCTCTCACCGACACAGGTTCTATGAGGAGCTCAACATATGCACCTATAATGACGCCTAATGAGGACCGTGTAGAATTCTATTTTTTGACTCTGGATTCTACACCTATATGTGGTGGAGCAAGGATGCTTGACAAGCATCAGGTTGTTAGATGCGGTGAGAGCAGGGTACTTTCACAACCTCTTTTTGACATGTTCGAAGACAAGGGACTGATTCGTGAAAATATTGAGAATGACCACAATCGCAATGTTGTTGTTGTGGCGTTGATACCCGATTATAGTTCGCTTTCAAGAGTCCCTACATCAGGAGGTAAAGTTATAAGATGACGTCGGGTGTTAGTTCTGGATACGGGGATCTTGAGACTGCTATAGCAAAAGCTATTATTGATTCAAAGAGTTCAAATAATAAGAGATTTAGAACTTATGATAATGAACTTCGTTCAGTAGTTGAGAAGGACGCGGAACATGAGTTTAGAGAATATCATAAAGAATTGCATCCTTATGCTTATACTGGTCAGAATTCATGGCCTGCTTCACAGGTTGGATCACCCACTCGCGCTAATATAGATTTTCAGCCAGCCCATATTAATTTTGGCAGATTAGAATTTCTTTTGGCTCATTATAATAGTAAGTTCAGAGGTAAGTCCTCTCGTGATTTTATTCCTGCATTGAGGAGAGTCTGTGCTGACTTGGGCATGCTTTCTTACAGTCCTGAATGGGGTCATGATGATAGCCAGACTCAGCTCGCGAATATAGAGGAATCAACAGATATAACTGTTTTGATGAACAAGCTTGTAGCAGAGGTTTCAAGAGGGCATGCTGTGAATGTTTTCAAGGACATGGCGCGGGAGAAAACATACCCGGCAGGAATTGATAAGTATTTTGTTCTAGATCTTGGTTGTGGTGCTAAGGGTGCGACAATAATACCGCATCTTAACATGATTCATCATTTGTCAAAGATAGGGTCTGTTGTTCCTGAAAATTATGATGAGTTAATCAATGTTGTTCTGCTTGATGTCAATCCGCAGGCGACAAATGAGACTGCAAAGTTACTTAAGGATCCAAAAGAATCTAGCGGTGCTTTTTTCAAACCATTGAAGAATGTGGTTTGTTTGAGTATGAATTTTCTTTCTCTTGATATTGATTCCACTCTTAGAAATTATGAGGGTATGTTTGACACGATTCTCGCAGGAGCTTCATTATGTCATGCTAATGATCTTGATTCTGTTTTCCGACGTCTAGGTTACCTTTTGTCGTATAGGGGTGCTATGACTCCTTGGGATTGGACTGCAAAGACATTCGCTGCGCGTTACCTCAGGCGTCCTATGGATGGTCGTTCTGGTGGAGATTTCTTTTTTTACACTAAGCGTTCTGGCAAGTGGAAGGAGGTTTGGCAGGGAAATAATCTTGGAGATATTCCTGACAGGCTTTACATTGAGTTATCAAAGCTTAACAACAAAGAATGGCGCAGTGTTTACGAGCTCAAAGAGGAGGAGGTTGCGCCGCATCACGCAAATATTTTTGCCTGGCTGGGGTATTGGGATTTCCATAATCCTAGTGGTGATTTTGAAGAAGGGTCTGGTGTGTTCGATGATTATAAGGAATTTTTTGATCAGACTATCGACACTAAGGAAGGATTTAGCCCTGTATATGATTTTGTGATGAATTTTCTCACACCTATGGCTAAATCCCGTAAAGGTAGTGTCAGGTATAATTTCATCGAGAGTTATGGGCCTGATTATGCTCAGAAGATGTATGGTGCTGGTTTGTCTTCTTATGGTTGTTCTTTTGATGATGCCATATCTATTGTCAGGAATTCTTGTTATGGTGCGAATACTTCAGGAATAGTAGATAGGCTAAGTCCTCTTCAGGATATCATCAAGCCTGCGATGAGAATCAGTGTCGGATGTAAGAGTAAGGATTATTTTGAAGAGGCTTTTCCTGGTTTTAACTGGCTGGGAAACGGCAGGTAGTTTATTCTGTATTCCTTGAAGACAAGTCCTGGATTTGCATCTCTTATTTTTCCTTTGAAGTGTGTTCTCAAAGCGCGAATCATGTTGTGTAGTTCAAGACTTCCCTTAACTTGTATTTCAAACTCAAGGTCGACAAGGCCGATAGCTTCTGTTATGTATATTGTGTTAGGATTCATTCTTAGGTATTCTTTCAGGCTGCTCTTGAGATTTTTGTCAATTTCTGAGAGCTTGACAAAAACCTTGTAATGCTGGTAACCGAGTGCTGATGTGTCGAGCATTGTTCGAAATGCGACTATAACTCCTGTGTCAAGAAGTTTCTTTATCCTGTACTTGACTGTGTTCGGTGATGCATTGACTCGACCTCCTATCTCGAGCGTTGTGCGTCTGCTGTTTTCTGCGAGCAGCTTGAGTATCTCTATGTCGAGGCTGTCAAGATTTGCTTCTTCTTTTTTACCTCCTATGACTGAGTCTGTGTAATCCTTTGAGTCGAAGATGTGATTGTGTTTGAAGTGGTGTATTTCCATCACGATGCTTATGTAATGGTCTTGGAAGTATGAGCCGTATTTGTTTAGTATATCATAGTATATTTCTTTGAATTCATAGATGTCTTTTGCCCATATAAGTACTGCGAGATCATAGAATCCTTCGTATGCTGCTATCCATCCTACTGATGGTTGGTTCTGGAAATATTTTGTGAGTTCTTCTTCTTTTTCAGGGCAAACGTCCCTGAATTTTATGAATAGTCTGTATATTGTATATCCTATCTTGGATATGTCGATTACTGCGTGAAATCCTTGAATGATTCCTTTCTCAACAAGCTTCTTCATTCGGTAATTTGTGACTTCTTTTGAGAGTCCTACTTTTTTCGCAATAGAAGATATTGGCTGACGTGAATTTCTATCTAGTTCAAGAAGGATTTTTTTGTCTTTTGCATCTAATGAGATCATTTTCATGCAACCACCCTATTTTAATTATACGCAATCATATTATATAAATTTTGCGATAGGGGAAAAAAAAGCCTGGAAACTTTTATACACTTTCAATGCGTATGTATATACAAGGGGAGCGGTAGAGATTACAGAATATTTTTTTTAGTGATTTCAGTGACATAATTCTTGCTTGCCAGATGGCTTAAAAGAGGTGCGCTATGATTAAGAGAAAAGATCTGTTGATATTGTCACACCTTAGAAAGAATGCTCGACAGCGGCTGACAAAAATATCCCGTAGAACGCACATACCTGTCACAACTATCTATGATAATGTGCGCAAGTTTGAGAAGAAATATATCATAAAACATGCCAGTCTATTGGACTTCCGCAAACTTGGTTTCAATGCAAAGACAAAGGTCGCGATGAAGGTAAATGGATCGAGGGCAGAGTTGTTGAGTTATCTGCAGGAGCATCCTAATGTTAATTCTCTTTACAGGATGGATTCTGAATTTGACATACTTGCAGAACTTGTGTTCAGGGAGTTGAGAGATGTAGACGAGTTCGTTGAGGACTTGAAGAGTAGGTTCGACGTGACAAATAGTCTTGTGCTAAACATTACAGATGACTTGAAGAGAGAAGAGTTCCTGAGTAGCGTAAATTTTTGAGACTTTGAAAAAGAGGGGAGTTAAATCAACTCTGTTGTGAGGGGTAAATTCGAGACCGTCGTTGCCCTTCGCGTAGCGCCTTCCAGCAAAACATCACAACGCGGGAGGGGGACGGTTGCAGGTTTCCTGCAACTCTTTCGCCGAAGAGCGAATTTATCCCTTACGGGGGTGCCGCGTCCTAAAAAGAAATAGTGCAGCGCGGAGCCTGGCAACGGACGGAGCTTTTCGTAGAAAAGCGGAGTAGTGTCTCGAATTTGCCTCACCTGCGCAAACCCCACAGAGTTGAAAGTATAGAAGAGGTGTTTATTTGAGTATTTTAAATGATGTAGGGATGCTAACAAACTATCAGGCCAGGGAGTGTATGCGTTCAGGGCGATACAGGCTGCATCACGAAAGCACAGCCTACTGTGAATTAAGCCATCCTGACAAGAAGGTTTATTGCCCTCTTCAGCACTCCCTATTCCCTAACATTCAAAGTGCTCTTTCTTTATGCCTCGTGGATGATTATGTGGGTGAGCTGTCAAGAAAAAAAGGCTAGGAATGGAGAGCGAGTCCCCACCCTAAACCAAACCTCGCTAAAGGTGGTGTTATATAGGTTCCATTGGTATTTAAAGATTTCTGCACAGTATTTTGTCACTATTCAGTGGTTAAAAAACAAAGGTTTTAAATAGGGGAGGTATTCACTATATATTATATTTTATTATATTAAACGGAGTGATAATATGAAACCCGAAGACCTTGAACTTGATGTTGTTGTTGTTTCACAGCCTAGCTGGCTATTGCCGGGGCACAGGGTGATAAGGGAACCGAGCGAGTATAGACGAGATAATTTGTGTATCTTTTCTTCGACCCCTGCAAAAGATGTTAATGGCGAGCGGTAGCGAGCCTTGGGGTCTAATTCCCCGACCTTTAGGTCGTTTTTGTTGAGAATTCTAGAAAGATTTTTGTTGCGGCTTCGCCGCAGAATGATCTGCGGGCGAAGTTGCGCAATCATTTCTACCGACTAAAGTAGCGTGAGCTTTGTCCGTGGAGGCGGGCAAGATGGATAAAAAGTTCACGACTTTAAAAACATATTCCCATAAAGTGGGCAAAAACTTCTGGCACATCGAATTTGCGACTAAATATCGCTACAGGATGTTTCGCAAATTCAAGCAGAAAAACATGGTTGAAGCAGCAATCCGCAGAGTTGCAGCGAAGCACAAAATCAAGATCCACACGCTTTACGTCATGCCAGAGCACGTTCATATGATGGTTACATTACCACACAACATAACCGACTCAAAAGCACTTATGTTACTGAAAGGCGGTTCTGCATACATCTTCTTCAAGAATCATCCGAAAAGTAGGTTAAGGCTTCCAAGAGGACACCTTTGGAGCGCAGGAG
>JABMQF010000043.1 GCA_013203345.1 Candidatus Woesearchaeota archaeon | reverse complement strand
GTTCTGCATATATCTTTTTCAAGAATCATCCGAAAAGTAGGTTAAGGCTTCCAAGAGGACACCTTTGGAGCGCAGGAGGATGCGCGATAACCGTTGGCTACAACGAATTCGGCACAGTTGAAAACTACATCAAGAACCAAGCAGAACATCACGCCCTAGCCACAGCATAAGATACCCCGACCTTTAGGTCGTGGGAGTAGGTCATTTTCGCTCATTTGTCAGATTTAAGCCATCAGGTAAAGCCGCTTGTTGATGATGGCGACCAGGCTAAGATGCTTGTCAAAACTGAGATTTCTTATTTTGAGAATGAATTCCTTGGAAGGGATATGCAGCCGAAGGACATGATCGATTTCTGTGAAAAAGACGGAATTGAAACCGCATATCTGGGTGAGCTGCCTGATGATGTGAATCTGACAAATCTGTTCTGTAGGTTCGGATTTGCGCATTTCCTACGGGAAGAATACGTGCTTACAAGTCAGAAACTGTCCTCTGCAGCAGAAAGTAAAGCTGACAGACGTTCTTTAAAGCTTGAGCAAAAGGTTGAGGAAATGCCTTGGCTTGTAAAACCTCATGTGACTGCGCGTACAGAATATGATCCCGACGCGCGAAACCTTTTTGTGTATGGTGTGCGGGGTGGTCAGCTCACAGGTATAAATGTGGGTATCGATTCTTTTCAGACAAAGAAGATAAAGGGGGCAACTTGCCTGTACAACAAGTCTGTATATGGGTGTGATAAGTTTGACATCAGTGGCAGCAGGAAACAACAGCTTGAGGGGTTCAGAGAGCTTACCCGGTCGCTAGGAGCAAATGCGGTCTATGTTGGTGCGATTCCTGAGGATTCTGAGCTGTTTGAGGTTGCTGCTGTGGAGACTGCTGCAGCGCACTTCGCGATAAAGGCGTATGAAAAGGCATTTGCACAGTATCTGCCTGATGAAGTGTCAACACAGGAAGAGCCAAGAAAAGGAACGATGTTATCTTCACTCAAATCTCTTTTCCGCAAGTAATTTTTGTTTATTATTAGAATATCATTTCAATTTCTTTTTCTTATCTGCCAGATGTAGGTAGTTCTTTTCACTGACTACATCATCTCCTGTTTTCTGTTCCAGTTTCTTTCTTGCATCTCCTGCTATATTTCCACCTTCTTTTGCGGCAAACTTGTTCTCGACAAAACCTTGTGCATCTTTCTTTTTTGCGATTTCAGTGGTTGATGCTTCTCCAAGCATGTTGAAGATAATCTCCAGATCAGTCATATGGTCACGAAGATTCTGATTTTTGAATTTTGGATTGAGACCTTTGAGCTTCTTATGGTCTTGTATTCCTACCCCGAAA
The DNA here is from genome assembly GCA_013203345.1 of Candidatus Woesearchaeota archaeon. Classification (GTDB taxonomy): domain Archaea; phylum Nanobdellota; class Nanobdellia; order Woesearchaeales; family UBA11576; genus JABMQF01. Next base: position 32,336 of record JABMQF010000043.1, on the reverse strand, counting down.
GTTGCTTGGGCAATCTCGTTAGTGAGTATTGCATATTCTCTTTTTTCTTCAACCCCTCTATTACTCCATTCTTCAGTTAGCGCCTGCCTTACTGCAATTCCGCGAATCCTTTTGTCAATCCATTCTTTAGGGTATCCTTTGAGCTCGTAATATTCTTTAGTTCTGTCTTGCGCAAGTTCAGGGTTTTCAATCTCCTGGATTCTTTCATAACCTACTTGAGCCAACCATTGTTTGAAAGGTTCGGCTTTTTTAGAAGGGATTGATTGTATTATTCTGAAAAGAGATTTAGTATTGGCACAATCTGTAAGATATAATTTTTCATCTGTTGAGGGTAATTTCAGTTGTCGACAATTTGTCGATAACTCAATTCCGTGTTCAGATTCACGTTTTTTAAGTCTGTACCAGTAGTCTTTAGCATCTTTACTTTCGGTCAATACGGCAACAACATCTATAACTGAGAAATACCACTCGTTATCGTACCAGATTCTCCTGATTTTCTTATCCTGGAATACTACTAATTTGTTTTTTTCATCCATTTATAAACAATATGTGCTTATTATTTATATAGTTTAAGCAAAGATGTCCAGTGAGCAGTGAAAAAACACGTGTCGTTACCTTGCGGTTTTGGGCTTACAACATTATTATTGATAGTCAATCAATGATATTCTGTGTGTGCTATAGATACTCTTAAAATCATTTTATAACCTCACCAATACCTTTATAAACACGCTTCTTTTCCCTAAAACTATTGATTATTGATTTGGAAGGCGTTTTAACATGGCTGTAAAACCTAAGAAAGGCAAAACAATTGATAAATGGCGTAAAAAGAAGTATTTCACAGTACTAGCGCCAAAGGTATTTAATGAGAGGGAATTAGGTCAATCCATAGCCTATGATGCTGCCGCTTTAGAGGGCAGACCTGTAAGGACTAATCTGATGATGCTTACAGGAAATATCAAGAAACAGAATATCGCAATAACATTCAGGATCAATAAAGTGCAAGGTGATACTGCGTACACAAGGGTGCACCAGTATCATGTAATGCCTTCTGCTATTAAGCGTAAAGTGCGCAGGGACAGGGACAGGGTTGACGATTCATTCCAGTGTGTCACAAGGGACAACAAGGTGATTCGAATCAAGCCATTAGTGGTTACTCGAGTAAAGACATCCCGATCAGTCAAAGCAGCAGTAAGGTCTGCAATGCTCCAGTACATGATAGATTATATACGGAAGATGGATTATGATACTCTGATAGGTGAGTTGATTATTGATAAGTTCCAGAAGAACATCTCGCGTGCATTGGTAAAGATTATTCCTATTAAGATTGTTGATATACGAATCATGAAATTTATTGGTGAGCAGAAGGCTGCTGAGTCTCCTGTTGCCGATTCTTCTGAGGCAGATTCTGAAAAAGAAGCTGTCACTGTTTAATGAGAGAGGTGTTATTAATTCCTAAACCTATTGTTGATGAGAGCAAGTGCGATGGTTGCGGTACGTGTGTCGAGATATGTCCTATGCAGGTTTTTGAGATTGATTCTGTGAAGATGAAATCAGTTGTCAAGAAACCTTCTGAATGTATAGGGTGCAGGGCATGTGAAGTGCAGTGTCCTTTGACTGTGATAAAGCTTGAGGACTAATGGAGATAAACATACATTTTTTTACGAGCATAGCCTTGGCTATTGTGCTTTATCCTTTTTTGGGTTGGTTGTCTGTGTTTGCTATTGCAGGTGGTTTTCTTGTCGACTTTGACCACTATTTGCTTTATGTTGTTAAGAAACATGACCTGAGTTTAAAGCGGGCGATAGGATACTACCGTCAGCGCAGATACATGACTACCATACCTGTTCTTCATATATTTCATACAGTGGAAGCATTCATAGTCATCCTTGCGCTCGCGTACATGTCTGACATATTCAAGGCAGTGTTGTTAGGTTACTTGCTTCATATGATTCTGGATTTGACTCATTGTATACGCTGTAATGGATGGGGTCATAGGACAAACTCAATCATATGGTGGTTGGTGCGTCGTAGTATTAGATGATTCTGTTGTTTCTATTATTTGGCAGTTGCTGAAATTGGATTCTCATTTCCTGACTTAGCATATTTTGGCTGCCTGCGCAATTACCTATGCCGCACGATACCTTAATTTTTGATGTTGTTCGCCCAACTGCGTTAGGTTTTTTCAGTTAGGGGTTTAGGCTCGCTAGGCGGTAATGGTAGCGCAAGCAGGGTTGTTATTATTGGTTGCGCGGGTACAAGCAGCTTTTTTTATTGGTTGTGCGGGTGCTGGCAGCGTATTTGGTTCTGCAGACATCAGGTATTATTGACTTATTACATAATATTCAAGGAAACTTTTTTATACCAAGCGCACACCTTTTTGTTTATGGATAAAGAGACTTTGCAAAGATATGTGGAAGCAGGCAGGATAGCGGCTGAGGCTCTTGATTTTGGCAAGGGTCTTGTGAAGTCAGGGGCCAAGGTCATTGACATAGCAGAGAAGATAGAAAAAAAGATAGTTGTTCTTGGAGGTCTGCCAGCATTCCCTGTGAACATTTCTTTTGATGATACTGCTGCGCATTACACTCCTTTGCCTGATGATGATACTGTCCTTGATTCGCAAATAGTCAAGCTTGATGTAGGTGTTCATATTGATGGTTGCGTAGGCGGCGACACTGCTGCTACGATAGACCTATCCGGAAGCTACACAGATCTTGTCAAGGCATCCCAGGATGCACTGTCTGCCGCCATGAAGATTGTTCAGGTTGGCACATCATTAGGAGAGATAGGGCGTGAGATTGAACAGGCGATAGTGTCTCATGGTTTTGTGCCTATCCGAAATCTTTCAGGACATGGCATCGGCGAGTGGAGTGTTCACGAAGAGCCTTCAATACCTAACTTTGATACTAAAGACCCCACTCCTCTGGAGGAGGGCATGACAATTGCGATAGAGCCTTTTGCCTCGACAGGTGCAGGCATTGTTCAGGACAAGGGTCTGCCTTACATACATTCACTGACTGCACAAAAACCAGTAAGGAACGCAGTGACAAGACAGGTTCTCAAGTCCCTCTCACAGTACAGGACTCTTCCATTTGCAACGAGATGGCTAACAAAAGAATTCCCTATATTCAAGGTAAACTTTGCCCTGCGCGAAATGAATCAGATAGGAATACTCCATTCTTACCCACCTCTTGTAGACAAGCAGAAAGGAATGATTTCACAGGCAGAACATAGTTTGTATGTTGGTGACAAGGTCAAGGTGTTGACAAGGTTGTGATGATTATCGTACTGCTTCGTACTAAGAGTATAACCTGTTCAGGTCAGAATTCTCGAGAAGTATCCATCTTTTACCACATATTACCTTGTTCCACACATAGAACATGTGTTCCATAAAATGAACAATTAAAAACCAAAAGATATTTAAAGAAACAAGTGTTCCATATATGATATGATAAGGAAATACGCATTGTTTAAGGTTTTTGAGTGTCTGAGTAACACGACAGAAGAGGAGTCGGTGAGGTCTTTGGCGAAAAAGGCTGGTGTAGGTGTCGCGACAGCCAAGAGGTGCTTTGATTATCTATTGAAGAAAGGGATTGTTAAGAGGAAGGTAATAGGGCGGCTTTACCAGTTCAGGCTGGATGATGAAAATATCCTAACAAGACAGTTGAAGATATCCCTTTCCATTGCAGGAATAACAGAATCAGGATTGGTAGATGAATTGACAGCAGCATATCCTCAGATAACATCCATAACCTTGTTCGGCTCAGTAGCAAAGGGTACAGACAATCCATCGAGCGACATAGACATTTTGATCATATCCAGAAAACCTATCAGGCTTAAGCCCTTGGCTGCAGAAAAGAGGCTTGAAAGGGAACTTTCAGTAGTGAAATATGTGCACCCTGACTGGAGGAAGAAGGCGAAGATAGACAAGGCGTTCTATGATGGGGTCATTATTGAGGGGATGTCTCTCTATGGGGAACTTCCTGTGGTGAAATGATGGATGTCAATGGTTGTTTTGAGAAAGGGCTGTTGAGAAAAGACGTTCCGGATGTTAGAAAATCGAAGAAATCCGTTGAGGTGGCAAAGCACAAACTGGACCTGGCCAGAAGGCTTTTGGACCTGAAGATATTTGAAGAGACTATTACTAACTCCTATTCTGCGATGTTTCATTCAGCCAGGGCATTGTTGTTCAGGGATGGTGTCAGGGAAAAGAGTCATTATGCCCTCTTTCTGTATATTAAAGAGAGATATTCAGATAAGTTGGAGAGGAGATTTATCAACGAACTGAATGTCTTGAGGCTGGAGAGGCACGAGATCAATTATGGTCTTGAAAGGACAGATATCGATGAAGGGGAAGCAGAAGAGGTTGTCAAGATATCTGGAGAATTCATAAAAGCGGTTGAAAAGATTATTTGATGGTGATCTTATTACATTCAGCTTACTTAACCATATCGCAGACTTCTTCAACACTCACCATCTTCTCATCACCGCTCTTCATGTCTTTGAGCTTGTACTTGCCTTGTTTTATCTCTTCTTCTCCGACGATGAGTACGTAGGGTATGCCCATCTTGTTGGCATAGTCAAGGTTTTTAGAAACTCCGCGTGACATCAGGTCCATGTCTGTGTTCACTCCCCCTGTTCTCGTCTTCTCTGCAATCTCGATGCATTTTTTTGTTGTCTGTATGGGGATTACATATAGTTGTGTAACTGTTCTGATTCCTTCCTCTTTTCGGTTATTTCCTATAACTGTTGTTATTGGTTCTATTCCGAAGCTGATGCCTACTGCAGGGTATTCTCTTCCGCCGATAAAGTCGCCAATCATCTTGTCCCATCTACCGCCTGCAGCCAATGAACTGGAGAATAATTTCTTGTCCTTGAGGAACACTTCATACACAGGTCCTGTGTAATAGCTGAGTCCTCGTGCCAATGAAAGGTTTAGTACAATATTTTTCTCATCTACATATGATAGTAATTCTTCAATCTCTTTCAGACCTTCTGCGAGTTTTTGATTAGCCATGGCAGACCTGACCTTGTCGAGCTTTTCTGCATTCGTACCTTGCATGGAAATCAGTTCCATGAGCTTGTTGACAGAATCTTCTTCAATACCTTTTTTGTTCATCTCATTTTTGACAGATTCGATGCCTGTCTTTCTGAGTTTGTCCACCTCGAGTATTGTGTCCATTCTCTTTTCTTCAGGAATTCCACATGATTCCATCATCCCATCAAGTAGTTTGCGATTGTTGAACTCTATATTGACATCCAATTCTATATCTGCAAAAAACTTCTGCGCTATCTGTATGCATTGCGCATCAGCGAGCATCGATTTGCTTCCAATGATGTCTACATCACACTGCCAGAATTCCCTGTATCTTCCTGTCTTGATAGGTCCGTCTCTGAATACGCGTCCAATAGCGTAACGTTTGAAAGGCATCTTCATCTTTGGGTTCATACCAACGAATCTTGCCAAGGGTACTGTCAGGTCATATCTTAGACAGAGTTCTCTTTCTCCTTGATCATTGAATTTGAAAGTCTCTTTCATTATCTCTGCTCCGCCTGCATATTTTGCAGAGAGCACATCAAAGCGTTCTATGATTGGGGTCTCTAGTGGTGAGAAACCGTACAGTTCAAATGACTTCCGAAGCATGTCCACTATCTTCTGCCTGACAATTTTTTCTTCAGGTCCAAAGTCCCGTGTCCCACGTGCATTCATGAGTTTCATTGTGCTAATACATAGCCATAGATTGTTTATAAAGGTTTGTGGCTGTGCGTTTAGATGCTCTTACAGCCCGAATAAAAGACTACTATCCAGTAGTTAAAAGAGAAAGTTTTATAAACTGTCATTCCCTCAAAAAAGCACATGGTAGAGATAGAATTAGTCATGTCAGGCCCGGAACTTGAAGAGATTGCTGAACATATGCTAAAGGAGATCAGGGATTCTGGGGAAGATATAGTATCAAGATACACAAGGGTATTCTATGACCGTGTCAGTTTTATTAATGGCAAGAAGTCCCATGAGAGATACGCCCGATCGCAAACCAACAAGGAGATGATGGGTAGTGGAATTTATACAATGACTCATATTGACAATCTTCTGCCGCATAACATCAATGAAGTTTTTGTGACAAGGGACCTGCAGAGCAATAGGTTCAATTTCTGTTCAAAAGGAATAAGTCTTCCAACAGATGAAGGGGCATATGTATTGCATATACCATCCAATGTTGATTTGTTTGATGAAGAGATTAGGCAATTCACAAAGGATCACCCTAACACAGGGATGGTAAGGTCGCTGGAAGTTGATCAGAAGATTGTGGTCAATTCAAGAGGAGGCATAGCTATTCAATCAATTCCATTTGTGGGCATTTCTTATTCGCATGGGTATGCGCCTATTCCGATAAACAGGAACATTGCAGTTGTATGTTCGACAGATGATGATATGAAGCGTCTTCCGAGTCTGATCAAATACATCGCCGACCCTACTCCTGACAAGAGGATCAAGACAGCTGGTTCATTCAGCGATGCGTTCCATGAATTGCACGCGATTTCAGGTCTGAGGTTTGGCAGTCTTGAAGAGGTAGGGATACCCCTTGCAGAACTTTACGACGTGGTGATGCTAACAGGAGTCCCTGTCCATGAGATATTCGGCCACCATTTTGAGGAGCCTATACACTTCCTTGATTTTGGGGAGTCAGGCACTTTCAGGTATGGTCAGAGGATACATGACAAGGAGTTTGGATTGTCAGACAATCCTTTGCAAGAGATAGATGGTTTCAGGGTACTGGGTTTCACCCATTTCGACGCCTATGGACGGAAAAGGGAGAAGCGGGATCACATAAAGGACGGAGAGGTTGTAGGGTTCCTTGGCAGCGAGTACGCTGATCAGGAAAAGCTGAAGCAGTTCATGAACATGGAAACGAGCCCCTTTGTAGGCAATGCCGTGCAACATGAGGATGGTCAGTTCCCTCAGCCAAGGATGAGCTGCACTGTGCTTGACGGCAGGACAGAAGATGTTGACCTCGAAGGGAAGATTCTGATTGTGGCTCATGAGGGCCGCACGCAGTCGCAGGACAAGACCTACATGGTAAAGGCGCACGAGTGTTATGTTGTCCAGGACGGAGTTCCTAAAAGGGTGGTACCTCTGCAGGTGACAGGGGGCATAAACCAGGCTCTCGCGAACATCACGCTCCTGGATGATGAAAGTTACCAGACAGGGATGTGCGGAAAACCTGAACCTATGTACTATCCTCAATCGAGAGGGAATGCTAAAGTACCAGTATCTCAATTCACAAAAAGCCAGATGTGGAGAGCGCAGCAGGTATATCCACTTCCGATTTCAGATGTCCACCTTAGGATACTTCAAAATTCACGATAGATGATGACAGATTATGTGACATAAGATGGCGCGGAAGAAATCAAGCAGACCTCTAAGAGAACATAAAGGTATCAGGAAGCTGTCAGAGGATGAGTACGCTCCTGTTTCTTTTAGTATAACTCCTCATCTCAGGATTGATGGGGATGATTTCTACGCTTCCATCAATAGGAAATACCCTGAGGACGGATCACTTGGTACTGAGTTTGTTTTCAATGAAAGGGGTGAGCTTGTGAGCGCTTCAGTATACGAGAAGTTCGAGGGGGCAGCATATGAGGGTTTTGAGGATGACTTCATGACAACTGTCGAGGAGAGCATAGTGTGTTCAGTCAAAGAGAATAACTTCCTGACGAATGTCAAAGAGAGCATAGTGCGTTCAGTCGATGAGGATAAATGCGGCACTCTCGATGGAATATTGACCAATTACCTTGGTGATGTCCCTAAAACCGATGATTCTTGATCAGATGGTGATTTTTGGTACAAACAAAACCTAATCGTAATCCTTTCGCTTTCTAAGAATTATTGCAAGATAGTTTCTTAATAAAGAGTGCTATACTATATTCACGGACAATGATTTTTTCCGTCGGAAAAATAAATTTTTCATCCAGGTGTTGAGACCTTTTGATGATACTACCATATCAGCGACGCAGGAAAACCATTGTCTAAACTCTAATTTCGCCGAAGGCGTATCTTTGATATAATTCCCTTAGAAGATTTTTCGGCATTTATTTTAATAATATTTTTTGTTGGGAGGTGATCAACAATCTCGCTAAAGGAAAAGATAGATGATAGTACCGCAAGGAATAATTTTCTAGAGGAAGCAGAAAAGTATTACTCAAGAGATATGTGGCGTTCAGGTAGGCTAAAAAAACTTGCCATAATCAGCGCAGGCCTGGGCGTTCCAAACCTGTTTCTGGGCTACGCAGCATTGAAGTCAAAGAGTATCACTGACAACCCTGACAAGTATTTCCTTCCAGAGGGGACTGGCTTGTGTAACATTATAGAATCCTATATCCTGAACACAGCCGCGACTACAATAGTTATGCGCAATCTTGGTAGGGCATCAGCAGATCTTGACACTGCTGAGCTTGAGAGGCGCATAGATGAGCATGATTACTCTATTCCTTCTTCTAATTATGACGCCGCACGATGTAGGGATGGATATAGTCATGACAACAATTGCTGCGGAAAGTGCAAGGGGTGAGACCGTGGCCTTTGAAGAACTTCTTGACGAGTCTTATGATGATATGAAAAAGCGATATCTCAAGGAAGCCAAGGCAAAGTACACAAAGATAGGCATCATAAAAAAAGGCCCAACAAGAAATATGGCCCTTCTTGGCACAGGTTTGGGCGCTGCAGGTGCTGTTGCGCATTACGCTGACCAGCCTGAAGCTGCGATGTTCCTGGGTGCAGTTGGTGCTGTAAACTTGCTTCTCGCATACCGCTTCAACAGGTTTATTGTCAATAATGTCGTCGGCAAGCTTGAGAAGAGAATTGAAGGCATCAGTCAAGACGATCTTGAGCAGAGGGTGGATGAGCGTAACTACACCCTTCCTGAGCCATCAGATGAAGAGAAGCGAGATGCGAGCATAGAATTATACGTCGACAAGGTTGTTAACGCTGTAGCAAGAAAGGAATATGGAACCATACGTTACCCTTTCCCTGTTGCAGGACTTGCGCTCGCATGTTTCGGGACCTATGACGCGTTCAACGGAGATGCAATGAGAGGATTGATTGCTTCTGCAGTAGGTATACTGGGTTTTGTCGGCGCTAACATCTACAGGCAGGTGAAGCTCTCAAAACTTACAAAGAAGGTACGCAAAACAATGGATGACCAGCCAGAGCATTTCTTTGTCAATTACATCCAGAAAAAGGACCCTTATGATTTCTATAAGAATTACGTGGTGGCGGAAAGGTGAATAGCAGTAGTGGTGACAGTATGTATGAGAATGATGAGAACTGCATACTTCCTTATGAAGAGACAGGCCACAAAGCAGATGCTGTATTCAGCCCTCCAAAAACTATGCTCGACGACATTGTTTCATACTATATGTCTGTCAAGAAAGAAGAACATCAGGTCTTCACAAGAATAGACCAAGGTGTCCAGCCAGCCATAGCATATAGGGAACTCAACACAGCGCGCATGCGCATCGATCTACAGTACTGCATGAAGCTCGACGTGCAGGACCATTACTCTTTTGACGACATTGACAGCCTGGAAACATTTCTCACCTGCACACAACTTTTCAGCAGCACGGAGATAGAAAAGAGCATCACCCACGAGCTTGCGCACGCAGAAGCAGCAGTAGATGAAGGTCTTCAGTTAGCAGGCTTTGACTGCTGGCTCTGCAATGATGGTGAGAATATAGAATATGTTATCTCGACAAAGGCATACGCTCACAACATGCCAGGATACGATGCATACAAAAGGATATGTTCAGCTCCTGACGTGCCGTCGATGATAGATTGTTATGTGTGATGCATCCCCTTGTTTCTTCCCTTCACTCATACCGCAAAGCATCCACTGGCTTCAGCCTTGATGCCTTCCATGCAGGTATGGCTCCTGCGAGAATTCCTATGAATACAGAGACAGATATTGCCATGATGATTGACCTTGGCGATATGAACCCTCCGCCCCTGAGGAAGCGTATATCTCCTGCAAGTGCTGAAAATGATCCTGACATCACGCCTCCCAGCAGTATACCGAGCACACCTCCGACAAGTCCAATCAGTGCCGCGTGGAGGAGGAATATGAGTAGTATGTCGCTGTTCCTTGCTCCTATGGCTTTCATTATCCCTATGTCTTTTGTCTTTTCCAAAACTGATGTGAACATGGTGTTTGCTATACCTACAGCGCCGACTATCAACGACACTGCCGCCAGCGCGAGTAGGAACATGTTCACGGATGACATCATCTCTGACCTTGCCGCACTCATCTGCCTGCTTGAGCTGAGCGAGAAGTCCTTTGTTCTGTTAGTGACGTGTCTGACCATCATCAGTCTTTTCTCTATCTTGGTCATTGCCGCGTCAAGCTCGTCCTCATTTCTTATCTTGATGACTATGGTGTCATATACTCCGTTTTCTTTGTCGTCGAGCACCTGGTATGCCATCTGTATCGGCATGTAGATGCTCCTTCCATTGTCATCGAGTATTCCTACAACGCGGAAGGCGCTGGTTTCTATCGTGAGCATCTTGTTTATGCCGACTGGCCGGTCAAAGAAAGTGCTCGCCAGCCCGCCACCAATAACAACTACATTCTGGTCTGCCGAATCAAGTAAACGGCCTTCTTTCAGATCTACTGTGGTTATCTGGGACCAGACCTTCTGGTCAACACCTGTCAATGTGACTGATCCTGTCCTACCCAGGTATGACGCATCAACATTGCCTCTGATGTTGGGGTCGATGAGCGCTATGTCAGAGATGCCTTTGAGCGCCTGGTAGTCTGTCCTGTCAAGGACTACTTCATCCTCTGTCGCTACTGCACCTCCTCCACTGTTATCATTTTGTCCTGGATGTCCTCTTCCGAACATGCTTCCTCCTCTTGAGAACCCGGCGGTGAGGGTTATGATGTCCCCGCCGAGACCGCTAATTTGCGACTCGAGTGTCTGCTGCATTCCTTCACCAATAGAGACTATGGATATTACCGCGGCAACACCGATGACAATACCTATTATTGTCAGCCAACTGCGCAGCTTGCTGTATAAGACCATGTTGAATGCATGCTTCAGACACTTACTCAGCTTCATCGTCTGAGTTTCCTCACCTTTTTCCTAAACGATTTGCGGATGTTGAAAATAGGGTTCTGCAGCTTGTATGCCTTGTACTTTTTGTAGAAGAAGATTAAGGCGATTAGCGCTACAATTCCTATAATATACCACTTGTATTGTGATAATAATCCCTGCTGTTGTATGCCCCTTGCTCTCATGCCTGCCATTGTGCTTGTCATGTTGTTCTCTGTTCCCATCTTTACTTGTTTCTCGATGTTATCGCGCTCACCCATTGTGTCTGTGTACGCTACTATCACATTGATGGTGTTAGCGTCGGCTGACCCTGCTTTCTTCTGCCTGATTTCTGATAGCTCTTCATCAGTCATATTTGTCATCTCTTCCCTGCTGGGTGTTCGCGCAGATCCAAGACTTCCTGTTCGTTGCAGCTTGAAGCTGGCCACTGTATAGTCTCCCTTGTTTAGGTTTCCTATTATCATAGAGTTTGGGCCGATGACACTCCATCCTGGTTGTTCAGGTACTATCACAGATACAGAAGATGCAGGATTGCTTCCAATGTTCGCGACAGAGAATGATGTCTCGCTGGCAGAGCTGTCTGAGAATGCGATTTCAAAGTCAGTCTCCCCGCCTACATATACTCCTGCGTTGTTTGTTATCCCTGTCAGTTCTCCTGTGACTGTGTCTTCGTATGTCAGGCTCAGCTCGAGCTTGTACAGCCCCGGGTCTGCGTTGGTGTCTGCGATAACATCATATGTTATTGTGGTCGTCTCTCCTACTCCCAGGTACTTGACATACTTGGTGTCTGATGATCCCACAGGTAGCACTACATCATCTTCATTAGACCATGAGAATGACATGTCCCTGAGCGGCGCCCTTCCGACATTGTTGATTGTGAATTCTATAGGCGTCTGCTTGCCAGGCATGAGCTTGACCTTGTCTATGTAGATTACCTCTGCACTCTCCCTGTTACTGATATCGACGCTCAGTGTTTTCTTTATAGCGGTGAAATCCCTCTCACCTGTTTTGTATATCAGGATGTTGAGATCATACGACCCTTGGGTTGTGTCGCGGTCCGTCCTCAGTTTGAACTTGACTATCTTCTGGTCTTCATCTGTCTGGAAGCCCTGCAGCATCCCTGTTTCTTTAACATACTCCTCTCCGGGCAGTGCCTGGAAAGGGTATTCGAGCATGATCTCGACATGATAACTTTCTGCTGGTTTCGATCCCCAGTTCTCGACTCCTATCCTGAGTTCGACAACATTGCCTGCTATCGCAGTGTCAGGGTCTTGGTTCACCATGCTTGCTGTGAGTATGTCGCTGTCTGATATGTATTCATAGTCTGCATAGGCTGTAGTTGCCATGATGAGAATGCCAATGAATATCACATAGATTGGATTGGTTTTCTTTTTCATTTGATATCACCTTTATTAGGTTTTCTTTGGTTTTGGTTTTTTGTTATCCTGGTTATCTTACCGTCTTTCAGCTCTACATGCGTGTTAGCGTACCTGGCAAGGTTCAGGTCGTGTGTCACCATAATCACTGTCTTTCCTTCATCCTTCCATAGCTTGTAGAGCATCTCGATAACCTCTCTGCCGGTCACGCTGTCGAGCGCTCCTGTGGGTTCGTCTGCAAGTATTATTTCAGGATTTCCTGCGAGGCTTCGCGCGATGGATACGCGCTGCTGTTGCCCGCCTGATAATTGCGTTGGCCTGTGGTGCATGAATCTGCTCAGCCCCACCATATCCAGAACCTTCTTTGCCCTTTCCGCCGCTGCTTGTTCAGGCATGTCCTGGAGTTCAAGAGGTAGGATGACATTGTCATATGCAGTCATGTTGGGAAGAAGGTTGTAGAGTTGGAATATGAATCCTATTGTTTTCCCTCTCAATGCTGCGAGGTCAGACTCTGCCAATGATGTTATGTCTTGTGATTTAAGAAATATTTTTCCTTTGGTTGGTATGTCAAGGCATCCGACAAGGTTCATCATAGTGGACTTGCCGCTCCCTGATGCGCCTATGATGGCTACGAAGTCGCCTTTCTCTATGTCCACGCTAACGTCTCGCAGAGCAGGGACATCTACCTCGCCCATGTTATATATCTTCCATACACTCTGGAGGCGTATTATCGCTCCTTGTTTTCTTTTGGTGTTCATCTCGGCAGACCCCTTGGCATGTCCTTTTCAGGGTATCCTGTCATGAAGTTTATCGCGATGGTGAGAATGCAGGTCGTGTATTTTTTTGTTTTGATGCTTTTCACCCTTTTACATGTCTCTGTTAGTTTGAGTGTTTAAAAAGTATGTGGATTTTAAGTCCACATTTTTTATAAATTCTTAAATATGATGTGTGCCTTGGTGATACCATGATACGATGTCCTCATTGCGATCCAACATGGATGTTTGCTGAATTGGTTTTCTCTGCTGTTGTGATAGTGCTCTGCATGCTGATATTCTTCAGGACAAAGGAAATGTACGGCCTCACCAGGCATAAGGGTATCAATTACTTCAGGACAACATTCCTTTTCTTTGCGTTGGCTTTCTTTTTCAGGTTCGCTTTTCACCTGTTCAGCATCTCAGGGATTGTTTTTGACTTCAGTTTTCCGCGGCAGATAATAGGGCCTTTGCCTCTTCTGGTCACTGGTTACTTCAGCACTATCGCAATATTTTATCTGCTGTTGAGCCTTGTGTGGAAGCGCGTCAATTCCGAGCAGTTCCTTGCCGTCGCGCATGTCGCAGCTTTCCTGCTCGCGTCAGTTGTTTTTGTGTTCCGCTCGGCGCATTTCCTCGCGCTTATCCAGGTATTGCTGATCATATTTGTCCTCATCCTGGCGTATCTCAGGAGCAGGCATTCGAGGAGTTTCTCCGGGCTTTTCGTGATATATGTCTTGCTTTTCGTGGGCTGGCTGGCGAATATTATGATATTGAGCCCGAGGTTTCGCATTCCTTTTGAGGTCATGGCAGTCTCTTACGCTGTGTCTGTTGCTGTTTTGGGTGTGATATTCTACAAGGTGTATAGGTGGACTGGATAGACTATGAAGAAGCGCGATAGGTTAGAGGTGATATATGATATCCTGAAGCTGATCAAGGATAACCATAATTCCATAAGGCCCACCCCTTTGCTGCGATATTCTAATCTTTCCTCCCAGAGCTTCGCCGAATACATCCGCGAACTCAAGGATAAGGGGATTGTCAAGGAGATAACGGACAGGAAAGGCAGGAGATTCCTGACGCTTACTGATAATGGGTTCAGGTATCTCGACAGGTACAGGATGATAATTGGCTTTATTGAGGATTTCAATCTTTGATAAGAAATCAACGTATCAAAACAAATCTGAACAACAACTAACTTTTCCCCTTGTTCCTTCCTCTTAGTTCAATCTTATCCAAATTCTGTGTCTCGTATTCTGACGTTTTCTTCGGTTTTTTAGCTAAATCACCACTAATAAGTGGTTAAAAAACGAAACATTTAAATATGGTAAAATCATGATTGGTTGCATGGACCTCCAAGAACTCATACAGACCTTACCTGGCGGATATTGTAGGTTTTACAGGGAAATTGGAGCATATTTGGCAGGACAAGATGAGTCAACAGTATCTCGGATGCAACGATTCATCAAAGCGACAGATGATATTGGCATTCCCAAGATTTCATTGAGTGACTGGAATGACATACGCAGCATTATTCCGATTCCGTTGGTCCAAGTGACGGAACAGAACGCCCTTTTACGCGATGATGTTTTATGGTTAAGAGGCAGAAACTATTACCTGGGATATCAGTTGTTGGATTCGGGTGACCGGGACGACTTATTGTTGAAGAAAAAAGATCTTCACAGCAGACTGGTTGAATCTTATGAAAATAACGAAAGGTTGATAGAAGAATTGACCGAGATGAGCGAAATAAGGGCAGTTGAAGCCCAATTACCTTTATATTCATTACTTGACCATCAGAAACAGACGACACTTGCCCTGCTTAAGACTGTTTATAGGTCAATGTTAAAAGAAAAAGAAGTGGGTGAAGATATTTTTGATGGTTTATTGGGTCTATGTGCGGATACAACAGCAAGGTTCTATAATTTCTTGATCAGCGGGGAGATTTCTGGACGGGCAACCTATACGGGCGTACTAAACGAAACCATTGATTGCACGGACATCCAGGCTGGAGACTGGTGGAGAGAATTAGATGACTCAGCAAAGATTGCCCTGTATTGTCTCAATGCTTCTCAATCAATGGATAACCCTTGCGAATTAATCATAAACCCTTTTTCCGGTGCTACTGAACTAGGTTTTGCATTCAAGGCAGTGGGGGATGCTATTGGCAAGGAGCTGGTAGAAGATATAATCCTGCTCAATTACTCAAAGTATTTTGCAGGCCACACTTTGGATACTGCCGGTGAAAAAGGAAATAAAAAGATCAGGCTTCTTCTGGAGATAGGTTTCCCCTCAATCATTCGGGAAGATGCTTATGCAAGGTTATGTGGGTGTGAACCCTTGATAGTTGATGACAATTCCACCACCGGGTCAACACTTCGCGAACTTAAGGATACTTTGATCCTAAGTGGGGTATGCGAAGTTGTCGAGCTTGGCGCAGTTGAACTGGGGAGAATAGATAGATTAGGGAGGTTTGACCCTTCCTTGATTTCAGAGCTACGTTTCGAGCCATTAGGCGATCGCATGAGCGAAGCGAAAAAAAGACAGATAATAAATGAAGCTTTATTTTCAAAATAGGGTATTTTAAATACTTACAGGACATATAAATCACTATGGAACGAGGAAATGAAAGAGTTTATTCTGCCGCAGTCGGTAGATTTGTCAAAGTTAAAGACGGAGCTAGAGAGAGCTATAAATCGCTATTCGGGAAAGATTCAGACAATTCCCCTAATAAATCACAGGCTATTATAGATTATGTGGTTGGTAGTATTGATGAAAGGGTTATAGACATATTCTGCCAGAGAGGTGAGCTTTTTGAAGGAGATTGGGAGAGTATTAGAGTGCAGGTAGAACATGATTTGCTTTCAAGGTATGATTGCGCTACAGCAGATCAAGCCATGAATTTTCTGTATGGGAGATTAGAACACGTGCAGGCATTATTGACAGTACTCCCATATTCTGAAATTGCGCAGAAAGAGATGCGTGAGAAACGAAGAATACCTTACGATATTCTGGGCTAAGATACATCACAGATTCTTTTGAGGCACTATTCAAACGAGTGGCTCCCCTATACTTCGAATCGACTGTGACTGCACGGCTTTTATGGCGAATCTCCTCTGCTACGCTGAACTGTACTTCCCCTTGTTCCTTCCTCTTAGTTCAACTGTTTCAAGTCTCTTAAGTGTTTCGTCAGCACGCTCTGCTTTTTCCTTATACCCTTCAACAACAGCTTCAAAGCATTTCTCAAATATTCTGTGATGCCTTGATTCTAGCGCGTGGCGCAGCAGGTGCAAGTCGACAGCATAATCTTCTGTCTTGTCTGAAAAAAAGCTCAACCCGAAGTCAATAATGTAAACTGCATCCTCCACATCATGCAGTATCATGTTCGAAGTGGTCAGGTCGTGGTGTACAATTCCTATATTATGCATCGCAGCAACCTTAATACCTATCTCTTTGCATAGCTTTGTATACTTTACACAATCCTTTTCATTCTCTAGAACATCAATTACTTCTTTCACCATCTTACCAGGGATGTGGTCCATATACACCTTCATCTCTTTGTCATCCATGCTTATCAGATGAGGCGCAGGTATGTCTGCTGCCTGCAGCTTCTCGAGTATCTTTGATTCCCTGCGCGTCCTTGACTTTCGCAGTTTCCTGTCAATTTTAGGGTGTCTGTATGTTTTCTCAGGCCTGTCCTTTGTGACTGTGTGGTTGTCTGAGTATATTATTGCTTCAGCTCCCTGTGCAAGTATTGATTCCATTCTTTATTGTGAGCATGAAAAGATTTTTAAGGTTTTTGTACATATAAGTGAGTTATGGCATTAAAGTATGTGAACCCGCATTACAGAAAGGGTATACAGACCTCGAAAAAGGAGATTGTGGACCTTGTCAAGTCCTGGCTGGTGCTGGGCATAGCGTTTGCAATAGTGATTAACGGTCTCAAGTTTGACATCACGTTTGCGATAGCTGTTTTCATATCCCTTCTCACATTGGGTGTCGGATTCCTGCTCCACGAGCTTGCGCATAAGTTTATGGCTCATAAGTATGGATGTTTTGCTGAGTTTCGCAGTTTTGACATGATGTTGATAATCGCGCTCTTATTCTCTTTTATAGGTTTCATATTTGCAGCGCCTGGTGCTGTTATGATCAAAGGTCATATTACTAAGAGACAGAACGGGATAATATCTGCTGCAGGACCGGGAACTAACCTGATAGTATCTATTTTATTCCTTGTCCTTGTCTTTACAACATCAGGTATTTTTCAGGGGATAGGATTGTATGGTTTCATAATCAATGCATGGCTTGCACTTTTCAATATGATACCTTTTGCCATGTTCGATGGCAGAAAGATCTGGAACTGGAACAAGGCAGTGTACATTGTGATGGCTGTAGCCGCATTTGGATTGATTACTGTTCAGAATCTGTTATCTTTGGGGCTTTTTTAGAATTATTCGCGTTGAGTTCTTCAGGACATTGCAGTTTTTGCATAATTGACTTAATTTAATCATCCTGTTTTGTAATCACTAAGAAATCTTACATTCGCCCTGTACTTCCGAAACCGCCCGCGCCTCTCTCTGTTTCCTCAAGATCGTCGACATCAATAAGTTCTGCTGCTGCTACAGGCTGTATGAGCATCTGTGCTATTCGCATGTTCTTTTCTACTACGAATTCTTCTTTGCCGAGGTTCTGCAGCACAATGCCAATCTCGCCTCTGTATCCTGAGTCGAGAACTCCTGCGAGGCAGTGCATACTGTTCTTTGCTGCCAGTCCGCTTCGATCCCATATAAGTCCACAATATCCTTCAGGAACTGCGATACGAAGTGCAGTCTTCACAATTTCCTTGTGTCCTGCAGCAACCACCTTTTTCTCTGCGCTCCTCAGGTCAAAAGCAGCATCACCTTTCCTTGCATAAGTAGGTACATCCATTGTCTTATCCAACCTGTGTATCCTTACCTGGACCATTTCTTTTTCCTCTTCTTTATAGTCAGGTTCGCGCCTTTTCTGCTTTTCATCTTTATGTAGCGGTGCCTGTGCTCTTCACCATCTCTCCACCCTCTTATTCCAAGTCCTATTAGTAATATTCCAAAGAAAAGGCAGCAAGCTGAGATGATGCCTAAGATGTCATTTCCTTGGGGTATGTATTGGTATTCATACACCCATAATGCTATTGCAGACATGATTACTCCGAAGAGCAGCACGCCCTTGTAGTATTCTATGAATACTTCGTGGAATGTTATATCTTTCATTTTTATGCGCTTTTCACATAGTCATATATCTTGTGCTCGAATATAACGAACAGCAGGGATATTGTGAAGAATGATATTGCTGTGATTGTGTGCTTGCTGAGTAGGCCCAGAGCTGCTATCAGGGCAAGTATGATAAATATCATGTCTTGTCCGAGTGTGTACTTGATCATGTTATATTCCTCTTACTCCTGTTTTTTCAAAACAGCCTTTGACTTTATCCATCATTTCATTCAGTTCATCAGGGGTGTATGATTTCCTGCCTTGGTAGGCTGGGTCAATTGTTTTTTCTGTGGAAACAAATTGCTGGAGATAGTATGCTTTTGATCCCTTAATCCATTCACTGATCTTAACAATGTCATCGATTTCCAGAAGACCTTTTACAACAGTTGTTCTGAACTCATAGTCTATATTGCTGTCCTTTAAAATTTTTATGCTTTGCTCTATCAATTCTGTGTTGATGTCTGAACATGTAACTTCTGCATATCTCAACTTTGGTGATTTTATGTCCATTGCAACGTAATCCACCAGTTTTTCGTCAATTAGTTTTTTCAGCATTGTAGGAACAGATCCGTTTGTGTCGAGCTTGACAGCGAAACCTTTCTCTTTGAACTTCTTTATCAGGGGTAGTATTCCTGGTGACATCAAAGGTTCCCCGCCTGTTATACACACCCCATCTATGAATCGTTTTCTTTCGTAGATTGCGGTTATCAGGTCGTTTTCACTCATAGACTCAATCTTTTCAATTTCATCTGAAAGAACAAGTTCTGGGTTGTGACAGAAACCACATCTGAAGTTACAACCTGCTATGAATATTGTGCTGCATATTTTTTCTGGCCAGTCAACAAGACTGGTTTTTTGTAACCCTGCAATTATCATGCAGAAGCTATAGGGTCTGTTCTAATTAAACCTTTCGGGGTTTAAAAGGATTGAATCAATATATTCCTTATTAATATCTTTTATTTCTTCATCAGCGCCTTGTAGTTCCTTATTGAGAAATAAGTTCCGTATGTTGATAATGGGAGTAGAACAACTGATAAAGCATATATGAATGCGATGAAAAATACAGCACTTACTGTGATTGCACCCAGTATGACTAGAATATTCCAGCCTATGCTCACGCCCAGTAACCAGAATATTAAGGTGAAAGGTAATGCCAGCAGAAAGAAAACCATTATAATCAATACAGCGACAATCACACTACCTATACCTACCACAATTCCTATGACTACTAGAGCAAGAAAGAACACGAGTGTCTCAATCTTGTGATTGCTCATCTGCTTGAAAGTGGTCTTCAAGCTCGCCCATGCAGGCATTCTCTTGAAGTACATGTGCAGTATAGATACATTGCGGAATAGGGTCATGAATACAGATAATATCAGCATGAATAGTAAAAACAAAACAAACGCAGGTATCATCCATGCGATGTTCCAAAGACTGAAGTTATCGAAATAAGCTGAGAAGCCCTGCTGAATCATTGGTATTATCATTGGCAGCGTCATAAGCACAAGAATACCCAGAACAATTAGCCCGATGACAATGCGGAATAAGAACAGTGAGAATCCCACTCCTTTGTTTCTCTTCCATCCTTTTTTTATCAACACTTTCCTGGTGTCCAGGGACTCTATGAATATGAATGTAAATACGCTTGTGATGAAATTCATGATAACAAATAGGATGAACAGAAATATCAAGATAGGAAGTATAAGATAATACCAACCACCAATTGCTGACTTTACACTTTGTACTGCGCCGCCTGTTATCTCATTAGTTGTATTGCTTACATTCTCAAGCAGACTTTTGCTCTCTTGATTTCTGCCAGTGGGTATATTGAAATTTAAGCCGCGTCCTCCACCAAACCCTCCGCCTCTACCTCCTCCTGAAAGCATAGAGACAAGTCCTAGTTTAAACCACTTACTGGGTTCTATAGGGAACAGAAGTCTCTTAACATCTTCGATAGAAGGTTTAACAAAATCAAATGAGTTGAATTTCATAGAACTATGATGCATAATGTGTTATTTAAATGTTTCCCAGCACAACCCCGACTTCTTCTTGTGTGCTGCACCTTTCGATTTCCTTTCCATCATCATCTACAAACAAAACCATTGGCACAGAGCTTATATTGAAATTCCTTGCCTCAGTCAGCCCTTCGGGTGTATGTGCATTGACAATTTCTCCCTGAATCTTATCCTGCTTTGCCATGAATTCTTTCATCGCAGGGCATTTCGGGCACATTGGTGTTGTGAAGAGTTTGTATTTCATATTTTCATCCCCCAAGAAAGGAAAAAATATTTCAGAACGTAAACTTGTTCTTCATTTCCATTTCTGTTTTAGGGTACCCTCTTGTGGCATGTTTACTTCTAAGAGAGACTGTTTCATCGAACTCTACTCTGTCTTTGAACTCCTCTTTTTTCCCCTTGTTCCAGTTCTGCACTGGTCTGTGATATCCTACAACTCTTGAAAATATTTCGCATTGCATCGCGCATTTAGCCATTTGTCCGCACCTCTTTTTTTTTTACATTAATTCTGGTCTTGTTTCTATAGATGAACTCTCTGCTTCATCTTCAAACGGGCAGTTCTCGTGTCTGCCAGGTATGTACCCGTGCTTTGGGCACACACTGAATGTTGGTGTTATTGTGAAGTATGGTAACTTGAAGTTGTATGCTATCCTTTTGACTAGCTTTTTGCACGTCTCTGGATCGCCAACTCTTTCTCCAAGGAAACCATGTAGTACTGTTCCTCCTGTGTATTTTGACTGAAGTGAGTCTTGTAACTCCAGAGCTTCAAATATATCTGTCGTGAAGTTGACAGGTAGTTGTGAGCTGTTTGTGTAGTATGGAGTCTCTTGTCCTGATGACAGGATGTCAGGGTATCTTTCCTTGTCGTGTTTGGCAAACCGGTATGCTGTTCCTTCAGCAGGTGTTGCTTCAAGGTTATAGATGTGATCTGTTTCTTCCTGATATTTCATGAGTCTGTCTCTCATAAAATCCAGCACCTCTTCTGCGAATGCTATGCCTTTCTTTGTTCCTACTGTGACATCTGCACCGAAAAAGTTCATGAGCATCTCGTTCATACCATTTACGCCTATGGTGTTGAAGTGGTTTTGAAGTGTTCCAAGATATCTTTTGGTATATGGCATAAGGCCATTGTCCATGTTTCTTTGGACCAGTTTTCTTTTTATCTCGAGTGATTCTTTTGATAGGTCCATTAACTTTGCTACCCTTTCAAATAGTTCTTCTTTTGTTTTGGAGCAGTATCCTAGTCTTGGAAGGTTAATTGTGACTACGCCTATGCTTCCAGTCATCTCGACTGCGCCGAATAGGCCACCGCCTTTTTGCCTTAGTTCTCTCATATCCATCTGAAGTCTGCAACACATGCTGCGGACGTCGCTAGGTTCAAGTTCTGAATTGATGAAGTTCTGGAAGTATGGTATTCCGTATTTGGCTGTCATGTCAAATAGGAAATTTGCATTTTCAGAATCCCAATCGAATTCCTTTGTGATATTATATGTGGGGATAGGGAATGTGAATATTCTACCGTTTGCATCCCCTTCTGTTATGACTTCCATGAATGCCTTATTTATGATATCCATCTCTTTCTGACATTCTCCGTATGTGAAGTCTACCTCTTTTCCTCCGACAAGGGCTTTTCGGTTCCTCATGTCATCTGGCACAATCCAGTCAAACGTCAGATTAGAGAATGGTGTCTGCCCGCCCCATCTTGTCGGGACATTCATGTTGAAAATAAATCCTTGGATTGCTTGCTTGACTTTTTTGTATTCCAGGTTGTCGATTTTGATTAGAGGTGCGAGGTATGTGTCAAATGAGCTGAATGCTTGAGCTCCTGCCCATTCATTTTGAAGCGTGCCTATGAAGTTTATTATCTGCCACAGCGATGAGTCAAGATGTTTTGAAGGTTTAGAGTCTATTTTGCCTGGCACTCCATTGAAACCTTCTGAGAGTAGCTGTCTTAAAGACCATCCTGCGCAGTATCCTACTATTCCCCAGCCGAGGTCGTGTATGTGCAGGTCTGCATTTCTGTGAGCATCTGCTATTTCTTTTGGGTATATGCTGCTGAGTGTGTAGTGTGCGACAACTGATGTTGCAGCGTGCATGATTAGTCCTGAGTATGAATAGTTTATGTTGGCGTTTTCTGCAACTCTCCAGTCTGACTGCCGAAGATAGCCATCCATGGTTGCAGTGACGTTCATCATTGCCTGGTCTTCTTCTCTTAATCTTCTTCTCTGGTCTCTGTATATGATGAATGCTTTTGCTATATCTACTTCAGAGGATTCTATCAGGACCTTCTCTATTAGATCCTGTATCATCTCAACAGTTGGTATGACTCCACCTTTGAAGAATATATCAAGTACTGAAGCGACTTTTAATGAAAGAAATTTTGCCTTGTTGTAGTCGTCTTGTCCAACAGCCTTGACTGCTTTGAATATGGTGTCTGTTATACTGTTCTCATCAAATAGTATTAGTTGACCATCTCTCTTTTGTACTCTTTTTACTTTGGTTATCTCGTCCATCTTTACGCCTCTTTTGAGCATTATATTTACTTTTTTAAGACCTTGTGAAGTTCCTTGTCGAATTCTTCAAGGTCTTGGAATTCCTTATATACTGATGCGAACCTCAGGTACGCGACCTTATCGAGTTTCTTAAGTTTTCTTATGACGCTTGAGCCAATTTTACTGCTTTCAATCTCAGTTGCGTCCATCGCGTTGAGCTCGCATTCGACCTGATCAGCGAGCTTCTGGACTTGCTCTATTGTGACTGGTCTTTTGTGGCAGGCATTCATTATTCCTGCAATCATTTTTGGACGGTCGAACAGAGTTTTTGTTCCGTCTTTCTTTATGATTGTTAGGGATGGTGTTTCAAGCCTCTCGTATGTTGTGTAACGTTTTCCGCAGGAGAGGCATTCTCTCCTTCTTCTTGTCGCGACATGGCCTTCTGTCTCGCGTTTGTCAACGACTTTTGATTCCAGGCTCCCGCAAAATGGACATTTCATATTGGCTCCGATAAGTATTTTGGCAAAAAAATGTTTTGAAAAAAGCTGTTAATACGTGTTTTTTGGGAAGTCTGGTAGGGTAACAAAAAACACAACATGTTGTGCCTCTTATGGGAGAAATACACAACAGATAGTATACTTCTTCATACTGGTATTTAAACATTTACGTCTTGAAAAATATATTATTTGATTGTCTGTTTGGAAAGATTATGATTGATTGAGATACCATTTAGCAGTGGCTTTGTGTTACTCGAGAAGGGTATTGTGCTGCAGGCCCCTCTCCCACTGTTTTTCATTTTATCTTTCAATCACTACTTATGAATCAATTAAGAATTAGTAAAAAAGATTTTGCTCATTCATTATGCGCAAAAATTTCACAAAATTTTTGTGCGGGGTCTAAAACCCTGCCCTTCAGTGCGAAATTTTTAGCATCCTAAAAATCCACTTTCAAAAGAAATTGTCAATAGGGCAATTTCTACGGATTTTTATGATCTTGAGCAGCCTTATCCTCAGCAGCATTGTTCAGATCCTTGACCATCTCATCAATATCTATGCTGTGCGCTTCGCATCCCTGTGCCAGGTTCTCGAACCTTGCCGCTGCGCAGCCTACGCAGTGCATACCGTGCTTATTGAACACATCTATTGATTCAGGATGTTTCATTACAATGTCTTGGATAGGCATGTCCTTTGTGATTTTATCTGTCATACAGAAACAGGGCCAGTGGTGGTTTTTATTGTTTGCGGTTGAAGGTGTAGGTAAATGTGTAGGTCCACAAGAACATTGATTGACCTGCTTTGCTGCCTGCGCTAAACCATTGCCAAATCAAAGATTTGACAGGGTTTCAAGCAAAGCTCGAAACCATTACTGCACGATACCTTAATTTTTAATGTGTTCGCCCAACTGCGTTAGGTTTTTTTCAGTTAGGGGTTTATGCTCGCTAGGCGGTAACGGTGACGCAGGCAGCGTAGTTGTTGTTGCAGGAAGTGTGTTTTGTGTTGCTTACTGTGTTGTGGGTGCAGGCAGCTTTTTTGTTGCTCTTGCTGGATTAACTACTCACTCAATACCTATAAGTTCTGCATGAATAGGGTCTGTCATGAATGCTTCTCTTGCCAGATCATCTATTATATAATACACATTCTTCTCCTGCACCTTAAACCTTTCATCTATTTTTTCCAGAAACTCATCCACTTCTTTCATTCCTCTGAATATGGTCTCTACAAGAAAGTCGTATCCATTGTTAATTTTATATGCTGAGTTTACATTAGGGTGTTTGAGCAGGAATTCCTGCATTTCTGCCCTGTGGTCTTTCTTTATTCTGAACACCATCTGTGCTCTGCAGTTGAAGCCTATCTTGCTGAAGTCAAGCAAGCAGGTGTACTTTTGGACTATGTCATTCTTGTTGGTCTTCACCCTGTCAAATATGGTTGATACAGGCATGTGAATTTTCTTGCTTATCTGGGTAAGTGTCTGCCTTCCGTCAAGCCTGAGTTGCATCAAAAGATCTATTTGTTTTTTGTTCATGGCCAACTCCTCCACCCTTACGGGTGTTATGTAATATGTCCGGAACAACCTTATACTTTTTCTATAAGGTATATATACTACCTTAAAGATATATAATAAAGAAAAATTTATATATTTCAAGCTATTACCTTTAACAAAATGAAAAGAAAAGCAATACAGCTGGCAAACAATACTCTTGTTGTTTCACTCCCTGCAGCATGGGCGAGGAACAATAACATAACCAAGGGAGCCGATCTTGATGTTGAGCCTAAAGAGAGTATGCTTGTTATCCATAAGTCAGGCACAGAGGGCACATCATTTAGTTCTGTTCGGCTCGATATATCAGGTATGAGTGAGAGTCTTGTTTGGAATTATGTAGAGTCTGTTTACAGGCGCGGATTTTCAGAGATAGAGATATTTTTTTCAGATTCAAAAATTCAAAACATAAAGGATGGTTCAAGTAGAAAGACATTGGATGTTCTTTCACGAATAGCAGATACTTTGGTGGGTATGGAGATTTTGCGTCAGACTCGCAACAGTTGTGTCATAAGGGAGATATCTCAGCTAAGCAGTGAAGAATACCCTAATGTTCTTAACAGAATTTTTCTTTCGCTGATAACAATGTCTGGAGATGTCATTGAAGCTGTGAAGGCTAAGGATAAAGAGACCATTGAGAATATATTCACATATTCAGAGATTAACGTAAATAAGCTTTCTAATTACTGCATGCGCATCCTTAACACCTGCGGACTGAAGGATTTCAAGGAGTCTAATTCTCATTATGTTCTCACATTCTTGCTAGAGGATATTGGTGATATGTACGCTCGTATAGCGCGTGTTATGTTTTCAGGTCGAACAATAGCACTATCTGATGGTGTCTTGAAAGTTTTTGAGGGTGTGAACAGACAATTAGCACTCTGTCACAGATTTATTCTCAAGCCAGGCAAGGAGTACTACTTGTCTTATCATGCCGGTAGGAATGATCTGAAAAAAGAGATGACATCTTTATTGTCAAATTCAAAAGGGAGAGATACAGAGGTGCTGTTCATACTTAAGTCTATACTTGATCGTCTGATGGAAGCCGCTAATGCGAAGCTGACATCGATTGAAGGATTGTAGGGATTTTTTCTTTGATGTATTTTATTTCATCATCTCGATTGCAGTATGCTGTTTCTGTGAGAAACTCAAGTGATTTTACACATTCTTCCATATATATTTCAAGTTGAACATCATATTCTTTAGGTTGCAGGTTGCCTGCCTTCCAATATTTGTGTGCTGTCCCTGCCATTCGCAGGCACACAAAAGAGCATGCGGCGTGGTAATCCTTCAGGTGATCTATTATGTGCGCGTCACGTTTTTTAAGTGCTATGTATCCTGTCTGTGCATATTCTGACAGGTCTATCTTATGGACTGCTTTTGTGTGGATGATGAAATGCGCCCAGTCAGTGTTCCTGACTCCTAAGTGTAGTTTTTCATGGTCTATTATGCAGACATTACCTTCTTCATCGACGATGAAATTCTCTGCGTGGGGATCTCCGTGGCATCCACCAAACCTTCCCTGTTCCATAAGGGATATTAATGCAGGCATATTCTTTTTCAGTCCTTTTTTGGTTGTGTCATCAAGCACATCTTCGATCCTGCTAAATAATTTCTGATCTATTAGTTTGTTGTAATCCTGTTTATTGAACTCAAGACCATACATTTTTGCTTTCTTTATGTTCCTGTTGACTGCCCTTTGATAATTATCCAGAGCAAAAAGTATTTTTTCAACTAATTGGTCTGGTTTGTTTGTTGTGCTCAATAATTGAATCGCTTCAACACCTTCTTTTCTTCTCTGCATAAAATACTGGACACTGTTCACTTCTCTGCAGACCAGCGGCTGTGGGATAAGTCCTTCATCAACTATATCGTAAAGGAATTGTGTCTTGTTGTATTCTTCGATGATTTGTTTTTTTCCCTCACCTCTCTTTACGATGATAGTGTCTCTTGCCAGGTCTGGTTTTCCGAACTCGAGAACTTCATTCTTTGAACCTTTCAGTTTCCTGAAGTTGCTTTCCACCTTTGTTTCCATGATTATGTCTATTGTGCTTTTCCAGTGATCTTCAAGCATGATGGTAACATCATCATCCAGACTGCCAAGTTCATCAAGGACGATTCCTAGTGCAAGATGATTGAATGATGAGGGGTTTTTGTTTTTTGATACTTTGATTAGACGCAGGACATCGTCAACACGGCCTTCTGCCAGTGCTGCCACTATATCTGTCATGATGATTGTGCTACCATAATGATTGATTATGCCTTCAATGTCATCTTTCACTTTCCATGCAGGTTTTCTCTTGAGAATTTTTTTCACTATTTGGGTCTGATCTCCTGTCTGTTGGTAATCTCTGATATCTATAGCGAGCCGCATTATCTTGGCGGACTTTGTTCTTATCATTGCCAATTCTAAGCCAGGGGTTGTCTTGTTGATATCTTCGTATTTTGATCTTGAATCTATCTCTGCTACACCCATGTTTTTTTGATACTTTGACTTGATGAATGTTTTACTGGCTTCCAGGAGGTGTTCGAGAGCAGTCTGCTGTTCAGGTATCAGATCCATTGAAGAGATGTTATCATAAAGGGCGCGTCTTGCTCTGTTGATATGACGTCCAAGTTCTGTTTGCGGCTCTGGCAATGTTCTATAGATATAATCGTCAGACAGTTCACCCTCCACAATCCATTCAGGCGCTCTTGAACCGAATTGGTTCCAGATACTAAGCGCAGCATAAGTTACTGCGAATCCTGCTGAACCTGTGGCGAGTGAGTCGATGATTATTCCCAGATCTTTGTTTGATGTATCAATGATTAGTGACTCTGCGAGATTTGTATCCTGTAATGACGCGAGGATTGTTGTGTTAAACGCACTTATAGCAGCGCCGACTACTGCTGCTGATTTGACTCTGTTGTCTCTTAACCAGAGACCTGCCTGCTCAAAGAAATCCTCCTCCCCCATGATTGGAAACATATAATCTATTTAATTTTAAAAATCCTTTCTTAGTCCCATATACAGGACAACTCAGCAAATCTTATAAGTATGCTCTGTGCATGTACTTTGTATGTTCAAGAACATAATCCCGCGCAGAAAAAGGCCTACATCGCCTGTGAAAGAGACTAGTAAAAAATTAGTTCCTACATCTCGTTTTAATGAGATGATAGAATATTATACTTGTGAGTTGAAGTCAAGGCTTGTGGAGATAGATTCTTTGAAAAAGGAGAATGAGATGCTTATCAAGACAGCAATCAAGAGTTCTGCGCGCTCAGATGAACTCAACCTTCATACTAAGAAGCTACAAGAAGAGATTCGTGTTCTCAGGCAGAAGAACTAGTGATTTCTTTTTTCACAGATTTCTCTACAGAATATATTGCGAATCCTACTGCAAATATGTTAAGCGCAATAAGTGCTGAGAAGAATATGACGTAAGGTGCGCTTGTGTTGTGCGCTACGCTTATCGCAATCAGGTCTCCAACTATTGCTATTGTGGAGTATAGTGGAAGGTGTTTTGTCCTCAGCATGAAGTCTGAGTCGCGATCGTTATCCTTCCTCCGAGGAATACTGTATTGGCTATGACTGTGAATGTTGCGACTACTATCGCGATAATAGAGAAAAGATCCCTGATTATGGTCGCGCTGTGCTCAACTTGCTGAATTATGTTTATGCGCAAAAATTTCACAAAATTTTTGAGCATCCTAAAAATCCGCTTTCAAAAGAAATTGCCAATAGGGCAATTTCTGCGGATTTTTATGATGTTGTATGATGCGAAAATTTCTATTAAGACTATTGCTAAGAGTAATATGATGTATGAACCGATGATTTTGATATTTCCTGTTTTCATTCTATTTTTCCTTCAATAAACCCTGTCTTTTCATGAGGCAGGCCAGAATATCCTATGTGTGTTATTTTGACATCTTTTTTGAGAATATCTTCATTTGAACATTTGAATGTGTATTGTATTTTTGTGTTTGGTTGAATCAGTTTTGAGACAACAGGGCATTCTTCAGGTTCAAGGGTTATGTTCATCTCTTCCTTGAGAAGGTTGTACACCTCGATTGTTATTCCTTCTGATTCAAGAATCAATACTTTGCACTCGATGCCAGGGTAAAGCCCGCATCTGTTTTCTATCATGACTTCTGCTGTAAATATAAAATAAAGAACAATGCCTACAAACATTATGGCAGCAACTATGGTGAGATTCTTTGTGGAAGGGATATATACCTTTTCTGGCTTGTTGAATATCGCTTCTTCCGCAAGTTTTCTCTTAAGCTCCTTCTCTTTTTTTTTTTCACGGATCCTTTTTCTTAATAGAAGGTCCATATGTATTCTTCCTTGTGTTTTTCATTTAAAAAGATTGTGTTTAAATATTGTGTTCCTGTTATAAGAGGAGTAATCATGGCAGGCATTGAAAGACTGTCTGTGCCTGCTCCCTAACGCCCGCCTAACAGAATATTTTCTGTAGAGCAGCATTTACCAAAGAATTATATACTTTGAAAGCGTATATTATATGGGGTGTTTTTATGCGCGAATGTTCTGAACCAGGATGCCGGTACCCTGCTATAAGGGATTATAATGGGCTTACAGTGTGTCACGATTGTTTTTCTGTCTACAAGGACAAGGAAATACAGGCTAATGACTATCTGAGAGATATCGGTTGATCTCTTACTAACTTACATTGTTGACATTTACACTGCTTCTAGCTTCAGCTATGCCTTGTGGGTGTTGTTCAGTTAAATTTATATTTCAGAGGCTATAGTGCATATCTATGGAAATCTATGTACTGCTCGCACTGGTGTGCATGACTCTTTTCGGTGTCAATGCGATAATCTACAAGCTTGCGCCGAACATAGACCCGGTTTCATTGACTCTGGTTTCATTTGTGACTTCTGCCTTAGGGACTTTCATATACTGGGTGTTCTTTGTATCAAAGAAACAGCTTGGTATGCAGGGCATAGGATACGGCATAATTGGCGGGCTGATATCTGTCGCTGCGTTGATCACTTTCATCTCTGCATTGCAGCTGGGAAAGGCCAGTGTCGTGAACACGATAAGGGCATTGAGCGCAGCAGTCACTGTGGTGCTGGCAATACTTTTCCTTTCAGAGAAACTAACATTGGTCAAGGGAGTTGGCATAGGTCTTGCAGTGGTCGCTGCAGTGCTTCTTTCTATATGAAACCAAGACCAAAAACTCATTCACTCAACATACCTGAATCTGGGAACTTCATTTCCATCGACCGCTAATGTATCTGTGAACATTCCCACGGGTCTGGCCCAAAGAGCATCTTTACCGAATTCTGATTCATACAGTGCCTTGTAGACCACCAGCTCTTCCATTGTCTCGCTGTGCCTTGCCGTACCGATGACCTCATACTTATTTCCCTTGAAATGCTGATACCTGCCTAGTTTGACCTTGTTCATTCTTCAATCTAAGATATCTCTTTTTAAAAAACCTTTCAACAACTTTTATATATTACCCTATACAGATTTTTATTGTTTTTGGGGGTCTATAAAGATGACAAAAGATATACAGCCTATTTTCATAATGCCTGAGAGTACTCAGCGGAGCACAGGAAGGAATGCGCAGCGTAATAACATCATGGCGGCTAAGCTTGTTTCTGAGACAGTGCGGACAACATTAGGTCCTAAAGGGATGGACAAGATGATAGTTGATTCGCTCGGGGATGTTATAATAACAAATGATGGTGTGACAATACTTGAGGAGATGCAGATAGAGCATCCTGCTGCTAAGATGATAGTTGAGGTCGCAAAGACCCAGGAGGATGAGGTTGGTGACGGCACTACCACTGCAGTTGTCCTTGCAGGTGAACTCTTGAAGAGAGCAGAGGATCTTCTTGAGCAGAATATACATCCAACTGTGATAGCGAAAGGTTACAGGCTTGCTGCTGACAAGGCTCAGGAAATACTAAAGAGCATAGCAGAGCCTGTGTCTATATCAGACACATCACTTCTAAAGAAGATTGCAATGACTGCGATGACTGGCAAGGGTGCAGAGTCCGCAAAGGAAATGCTTGCAGATATAACTGTGGATGCTGTTAAGCGTATTACAGAAGTGGATGGTGATATTTATATTGACACAGAGGATATCAAGATAGAGAAGAAGGTTGGCGGAAGTGTCGAGTGTACTGAACTTGTCAAGGGCATTGTTCTTGATAAGGAAAAGGCGCATTCAGCGATGCCGCGTCAGGTCACAGCAGCAAAGATAATCCTTCTTGACAGTGCTTTGGAGATTAAGAGCACAGAGATAGATGCTAAGATACAGATAACTGATCCTAATCAATTGCAGAACTTCCTTGACATGGAGGAGAAGACTCTGCGTGACATGGTGGCTAAGATTATTTCTTCAGGTGCGAATGTTGTGTTCTGTCAGAAAGGTATTGATGATCTTGCTCAGCACTATCTTGCCAAGCAGGGTATATACGCTTCAAGGAGAGTGAAGAAGTCTGATATGGAAAAGTTGGCTAAGGCCACTGGAGCATCTATAGTGTCAAACCTCAAGGATTTGAATCAGAATGATCTTGGTAAGGCAGGTCTTGTCGAGGAGATGAAGGTAGGCAATGAGGAGATGACTTTTGTCCGTGAGTGCAGAAATCCTAAGTCAGTCACAGTTCTTGTCCGTGGGGGCACAGAGCATGTTGTTGATGAGGTGAAGAGGGCGATGGATGACGCGATTGGTGATGTTGCGTCTGCTTTAAGGACAGGCAAGATTGTTGCCGGTGCAGCTTCGACTGAGGTTGAACTCGCAAGGCGGCTGAGGAAATTTTCTGATTCTCTTTCAGGCAGGGAGCAGTTAGCTGTTGAGGCTTTCGCCACTGCAGTAGAGGTCATTCCCCGCACATTGGCAGAGAATGCAGGACTTGATCCTATCGACGTGCTCACAGAACTCAAGTCATCCCATGATAAGGAGAAGAAGTGGGCAGGCATAAACGTGTTCACAGGAAAGGTTATGGATGCCTGGCAGAATGGTGTGATTGAGCCGCTCAAGATAAAGACTCAGGCAATCAGCAGTGCTTCAGAAGTTGCGATAATGATCCTGAGGATTGATGACGTGATTGCTGGCGGACCGGATCAGGGCGGCGGCGTGCCTCCAGGTGGTATGCCTCCTGGCATGGGTGGTCCTGGCATGGATATGTAGTTTTTGATTTTTTTCTTTTTTCTTTCTTAATGGCGAGCAGTAGCGAGCTTTGGGGTTTAATTCCCCGACCTTTAGGTCGTTTTTGTTGAGAATTCTAGAAAGTTTTTTGTTGCGGCTTCGCCGCAGAATGTTCTGCGGGCGAAGTTGCGCAATCATTTCTACTGACT
>JABMQF010000042.1 GCA_013203345.1 Candidatus Woesearchaeota archaeon | reverse complement strand
GTAAAAGGAAATATTGTAAGTAGCACACGCCTTGAACTTTCCGCAACTGCAAAAGTTACAGGCAATATTAAAGCCCCTATATTAATTGTTAATGAAGGCGCTACATTAAAAGGAAAGTGTCAGGTGCCTGCTGAGGATGAAAAAAAGTGAACCTAAATGCATAAGAGAAATAATATTGGTATGGCCGAAACAATAAGAGGGACAGGTGTTTCTCCAGCAATAATTAGTCTTTAAGAAATTCAATATATCCAAAGATACCCCTGCTTACAAAAATTCTAGAATCCTAGAATTTTTCTTGACAAATCGTGTAACATAATGTATAATCATTTGTGTAATTAAGAACGAGGGCATAATGTCAGAAAAAGAAGCAATTCAAAAGCTAAGACAGCTAAAAGAAAAATACACTCTTCATGAGCTAGTTACTCGTTTAGATATCCAGCAGACGACATTACACCGCTGGTTACAGACAGGCAAGATTTCTAAGAACATGGCGGATCTTTTAGAAAGAAAGATTAAGGAAGCAGGATTGTAGGAAGAAGATATTTTTTTGCCTGCTTTTTTCACAATTGATAACATAAATATATACACAATTATGATAGGAGGGTTTGAAGATGACTTACTTAACACCTCAGCAGGTATGTAAAACGTATCAGATTAAAAGAAACAAGCTCTATAAAATGACTTCTCAATGCCGGATACCTTTTCTGAAAATAGGGAATGAGCTAAGATTCAGCTTAGAAGAGATAGAGAGGGCTTTTAGGGGAAATGGGAGTAATAAGAAAATTCTTGTATGAAACCAAAGCTTAAAGTTATAAGACGTCCTAAATGCAGAGGCTGGTATATTCGTCCTACCGAAAGCGGTAGAACGAAATGGGTTTATCTGTCTGATAAAAAGACAGAGGCAGATAGGCTTGTCTTAGACTATGAGAGGCAGAGAGAGTTAAAGAGAAGCCAGGGATTTAATTCTCAAGCTGACATAGATCTTGCCTTGGATAAATACTTATTGCACAAAAATTCTACAACACTGACTACTCACAAATCGAGAAAAAAGTATGCCAACGCGATAAGATTCTTCCAGTCATTTTTAAAGCATTGTCCCGTGTCCGCAGTAGCTGAGATAACAAGAGATATAGTAGTGGAATTTCTAAATTACAGAAAGGAAGAACACCATATATCTGATTCATCATGGAATACAGATAGAAATATACTTGTTAATTTCTTCAATTATTGTATTGAGAATAAATGGATAAGAGAAAATCCTATTTCAGGATCTAGATTACCCAAGAAGAAATTAACCGATTATGTACCGGAACATTTGGACGAGCATCAGATAAGGGTTCTTTTAGAGTACATAAAAAAGCAGACTAATATAAGACTTCCTTATTATCAACTATTCTCTACGCTTGCTTATACCGGAATGAGACTAGGGGAGGCATTGACATTGACCGAGAAAGATGTGCTTTTGGAACAGAGATTACTCTGGATAAGAGAAAAGCTTACCTATGATGAACAATGGAAAGAAAAGGTAATCTGGCGCCCTAAAACAAAAAGAAATCGTTATGTGCCCCTGCCTGATGAGCTCCTGCCTATAATCAAAGAACGATTAGAATGTAGTGCATCTGAGTTGTTGTTTCCAAATTCAAAGAATAAATTTATGAAGCAGAGGCAAATATACGCGGCCTTGGTTAATTTTTGTAAAAGGGCAGGGCTTCCAAGGATCCATATTCATTCGTTAAGGCATAGCTTTACCTCGATAGCGACAGTAAAGGGCTATAGCGAGCGCTTGATACAGGAGGTCTTAGGGCACACTACACCGAGTATGACTAGAAGATATACTCACTTAAGGCCAGAGTTTTTAGGAGAGAAATTTAGGGGGTTGAAGTATGGACAGGATTAAGGGCTTGAGGAAACGCGAGTCATATGCTAGATCCTTCGCTGCGCTCAGGATGACAAATAACAAAGCGCTCAGGATGACAAATAGCAAAGCGCTCAGGATGACAGTGGAAAATTGTATACTTGTTGTATACCTACTTGCATTTGGTGATGCAACCTGTTATAATGCAAATAGTTCTAATTTGCAGACCTCGAGTCCAAGCGGGGCAGCCATTGTTTTTTAACCACTTGCAAATAAATAAAAAACATAACTCTTGGTAGAGGAAGTTACGTTATTTAGGAAGAAAAATATGCGCATTGCACAAATAGCTCCCATTTGCCTAAGCTTGCCACCTGTTAGTTATGGTGGAACTGAACTGATC
>JABMQF010000041.1 GCA_013203345.1 Candidatus Woesearchaeota archaeon | reverse complement strand
GTTTTTAAGTGTCGAGTGTATAACATCCATTATTATCAACCTCCTTTTTGGTGATGTTACCTTACAAAACCATCAAGGAGGACTTATATTTAAACCACTAGATTCTGCTACAGTGCCAAGCATAGATGTGCCTTTAAGAATATCAGGTGATATTCAAGGTTCTCCTGGAATGACCCTTCAGGGCATGAAAGGAAGTATAGATCTGGAAAAGGGGGTCATCCTGGCGAAGAGACACATCCATATTTCAAAAGACGAGTCAAAAAGATTGGGACTTGTTGATGGACAGATGACGAGCATTAGATTGAGATGGGAAGGTGATGTCATACTCAAAGACTTGTTTGTGCGTGTTGGGGATAATCACAGATTGGCCGCACATATTGATGTGGATGAAGGAAAGACTCTGAATATTAACAAAAAAACTTTTGGAGAATTGATAAGTGAACATATTGATGGAGGAAAACAAAATGGGAAGTCAAAAGATTGCGATAACATCTGATGCGGACTCGCTGGACGCGCAAATTGACCAGAGATTCGGCAGGTGCAAATATTTCCTGGTTGTTGAAGCGACTGATGAAGATATCAAAGAAGTAACAGCTGTTGAAAATGAGGGTGCTGTCCAGGGGCATGGAGCAGGTATAAAAGCTGCTCAACAGATCGGTGATTTAGGCGTTGATGCAGTGATCACGGGAAACATAGGGCCGAACTCTACAGAAGTCCTTGAAGAATTAGGCATCAAGACATATCATGCTTCAGGAAGGGCTAAA
The DNA here is from genome assembly GCA_013203345.1 of Candidatus Woesearchaeota archaeon. Taxonomy (GTDB): domain Archaea; phylum Nanobdellota; class Nanobdellia; order Woesearchaeales; family UBA11576; genus JABMQF01. The sequence goes on along the minus strand of JABMQF010000041.1, from coordinate 4,134 downwards.
GATGCTGTTGAAAAGTTTCTGAAACACGAATTAGATGAAATAACAGAAGTTGCCAAAGCTCATTCCAGACCAGTCAGGTCAGAAGAATCACCTGATGAACGGATTTTCTTCCCGCTTTTGGACAACAATGGGCTGGAGTCAGAAATATCAGGTCATTTCGGGCACGCACCTTTCTTTGGTTTGTATAATACCAAGACCAAGGAATTCACGATCAGTGAGAACAAGCTAAGTCACACAGATCCTGATAAGTCGCCTGTTGACCAGATTATCGAGGCGGTGAATCCTACAACAGTCTTCGCTTTGAGGATTGGTGCGAGGGCGATTGACTTGTTCAATGCAAGAGGGATCTGTCTCAAAACAGGTGATTATCGCATTGTGAAAGAAGTTATTGAGAATCTGGATAAGCTACGAGCGCAAACATCAAGTTGCGGCCATTAAAATAAAGAGTTGATGAATGATGTTTACAGAGGAAGTGCTGTGCAGATTTAGGAATCCAAAGAACACTGGCGAATTAAAGGATTATAATGGCAGAGGAAAATCTGGAGATTCTGAGTGTTCTGATGTTATCGAGATGTTTGTTAAATTCGTAGATGACAAGGTGGTTGATGCGAAGTTCAAGGTCTTTGGATGTCCGAGTGCTATAAGCATCACAGATGTATTTATTGATATAATAAAAGGACTAACAATAGAAGAAGCATGTAATATCGATGTGTTTGATTTGGCTGATGCTTTGGGCGGTCTTCCTCTTGAGCACATGCATTGCACTAAATTACCTAAAAATGCATTTATGAAAGCAGTGGAAGAGTATAGACAAAATAGTCGCGAAAAATGATTTTTGCAAGGGGTGAATGATATGAAGTATGATGTGATTGTGGTTGGCAGTGGTCCTGCAAAAGACAACAACCGCAACCGAGTTAGAGACTTTACAGATTGCGACACACCCAAAGCTTACAGCAGCACCAACAATGTATCCTTTGATAATTGCGGCACAGGACGCCATAAGCAAATACAAAATAAGATGACAAATACTGCAAGATGAAGATAACGACTATTTATGACAACTACAGATGCAGGGATGATCTGCATGCTGGATGGGGTTTTTCAAGCCTCATAGAGATAAATGGCAAGAATATATTATTTGATACAGGGGAGAATCCTGAAACGACTTTAGAAAACATGGAAAGATTAAACATAAATGTTGAAGATATTGATATAGTTGTCATATCCCATGAACACCACGACCACACAGGAGCATTATCAGAAATCATCAAAAAGCATCCTTCAATCAAAGTGTACCTGCCTGATAAATTATTAAAACCAACAAAGATAATAGATGGTGTTTACACGACAGGAGCATTAGGTACATCACCTGAAGAACAGAGCCTGATAATTGATTCTGAAAAAGGTCTGGTAATCATGACTGGCTGTGCACATCTAGGCATAGTGAAGATTGTTCAAACAGCCAAAAAATACCTTAATAATGGTATTTATCTAGTCCTTGGCGGTTTTCATCTCAAGTCAGCAGACAAAAAAGAGATTGATGACGTGATAGAAAAGCTTAGAAAGGAAGGAGTCAAGAAAATCGCCCCATCGCATTGCACCGGGGAAAAAGCGATCAGAATGTTTGAAATCAACTATGGCACTGATTTCATCAAGAACTGTGCAGGGAAAATCATCAAGGTCTAAAATGGTAAGGACAATCGGCATCACAGGAGGGAAAGGAGGGACAGGAAAATCAACAATAGCCACCGCTCTTGCTTATGAACTGGCAAAAGACAGCAAGGTTCTCCTGGTGGATGCGGATGTTGACTGCCCTAATGACCATCTGTTGTTAAGCATAGAACGAAAACAGCTTCAGACGGTTGAGCAGAGAATTCCAAAATGGGATTTTGGCAAGTGTATCAGATGTGGGTTATGCAGCACGGTCTGCAGGACAAACGCCATAGTATCAATCAAGGGCAAGAAACCGATATTCATGAAGCAACAATGTAATGGATGTGGTTCTTGTGTCCTGAAATGCCCTGAAAATGCGATTTGCTGGGATAAGAAAGATATAGGACAGGTCTTTATAGGATACGGCCACGGTATTGATTTCTTGTCGGGTGAGTTGAAAAGCAATGAGCCTATATCTGAATTTGTGGTCAATTCCCTGAATGATCTAATAAGTGAAAAAAGCGCTGATTACGATTATGTTATCATTGATACTGCTGCAGGAACACACTGTCCTGTTATTGCAGCTTTGGAGATGTGTGACATTGTCTATGCAGTCACAGAACCTACTCCACTGGGAAAGCACGATCTTGGATTTATCCTGGAACTGCTGAAGAAGATGAATATCAAATCCCACATAATACTGAACCGTTCAGATATTGGTGATAAAACAATAATTCAAAACTTTGCTGAAAAATATGATATAGATATAATTGCAGAAATACCTTATTCAAAAGAGATTATTGACCAGTATTCAAATGGTATCCCTGTCAAATTAGACTTAGGAAGCATATTATGAAATAGATCTATTGCTTTGCAATCGATGTAGGCAAGGACACCTGCATAAGAGTCGGAGTTTTAGGAAAGATAAGGTTCGCAAAGGGCAGATATGTTTGGAGAAAACCATGATGGAGGCAAGATAAAATGCAATACAAAAATGGTAGTGTAGGAGAAATAGGTAGAATCCCATACGGGTGGAATGATGAACCATATGCAATCAGAACCATAGGTTCAACTGAAACATACATTGCCAGAGAGATTATTAATCAAGCAGAAGAACCTATTGTAATAGGAATAGATGCGTTATTCCTTATGCCTGATAAAGATGGTACAGGTCCAAGAGGAAAAGGGAAACAAGATGGCAGTGGAAGTGGGAAAGGAAACCAGGGTAAAGGCAGAGGCGGTAACAAGGGTGGCAAAGGACAAGGGCCAAAAACGGGCGGGGAAAAAGGAGGTTGTAAATCATAAAAATCCGCCGCAGATGTTCCACTCCGCACTAAATTGCAGAGTATTACAGAACACCTGCTTTAACAGGCGGATTTTTAGGATGATCGGAAATGCTCATCCGCGCACTAAAGTATGCGGTTTTCGCATAGCATTTCCGACATAAAGATTTGTTTAACAAAAACTGAAAATGAAGACAATCACAATACTCTCAGGCAAGGGAGGTGTCGGCAAGAGCAGCATCACAGCTTCATTAGCTATTGCTTTATCGAAACAGAGAAAGATTGTTTGCGCGGATTGTGATGTGGACGCTTCAAATCTTGCATTAGTATTTGGGATTAAAGATAGTGACTATGCTGAATGGGCGTCTCTCACAACTAACCAGAAAGCAGAGTTTGATCTTGAGAGATGCAATTCGTGCAGGAGATGCGTCGATACATGTTATTTCAAGGCAATACGCTGGGAAGACAACAAGCCACGACTTAAAGAGTTTGGCTGCGAGGGTTGTGGAGCATGCGAACTGGTCTGCCCTCAAAAAGCGATTGAATTGGTAGACGTGAACAATGCGAAGATAGGATATTCTGATTCCAAGCGCGGCTTCAACATTGTTTCAGCGCAGTTGGATGTCGGAGCGTCAGGTTCTGGAAAGATTGTGTTTGAAGTCAAGCAAAAGGCTAAAGAGCTGGCTAAAGATGCTGAGATAATGCTGGTGGATTCTGCTGCAGGAATAGGATGCCCGGTCATTGCGTCAGTTACGGGAAGTGATTATGCGATTATTGTCACTGAACCTACACCTTCAGGATTCTCTGATTTCAAAAGAGCACTTGAAGTCATTAACCATTTTAACATACCTTATGGAGCAATAATAAACAAGTTCAATATTAATGAAATCTATGCTCAAAAGATTGAGGATTTTGTGAAAGAAAACAATGGCTCAATATTGATGAAACTCCCTTATGACAGAATTTTTGTCGAAGCGCTTGTCAATATGAAGCCCATTGCTGAGTCAAGCAGGAAATATAGTGGTCTGTTCGCTGAGCTTGCAGAAAACGTAATCAAACAACTATGAAAAAGAGAGTTATATCACTATGACATGAATGAAGATGTTGGAAACCTTGTTGTTATGTCTTGTTATGCGCAAAAATTTCACCTGGAATTTTTAAGAGGGGTTTAACACCCTGCCATTCATGGTGAAATTTT
>JABMQF010000040.1 GCA_013203345.1 Candidatus Woesearchaeota archaeon | reverse complement strand
TTTTCTGTCATTACAACTTGTAAATTTATAACCGCTGCAGAGCAGCGGGTATTATACCCAAGTTGTAATAAAATCAAAAAGTATTTCTATTAATATAAAACAACAGACAATATGAAAATAAAAATCGAATGTAATGCTGGTGAAGACTGTAAACAAATTTACACAGAAATTTTAGGATATCACGATAAATCACAGCTTGAAGAAGTACTTGAAAACATCGCACCAAATACTGAACTAATAACTATCGATATGGGATTCTTTGAAGGACTGAAATATCAGATGATGCGCGCCAAAAACTACCTACACCCAAGCCACATAGCAGCAACAGCATTCTTTGAAATGCATCAAGAACTTATTGAAGGAAAAAGCGTACTTGAGATAGGATCAGGATTCTATATAGACCCAGTAATCGCAGAAAAATGCTCACAATATACAGGTATAGACAGGAAATACAAAAAAGAAGATAATAAATCACTACAGAAGATTGCACGAGCATTCGGAAACATCTGTCTTGAACAAAAAATAGGGCAGACAGGTATTCGATTCTCAGATGACTGCCAAAGAGTGCAATACATATCTGGAAACTTCCTTGATCTCAAAATGACACCTGATGTGGTTTATGAAAACTCAATAGCATACAACCACACACGAGACGTTGACAAGATGCGACAATTTCTTGAACACGGAATCCTTATAACATCAGAGTTTCCATATATGAAATACTGGGAAAATAAAATCATGATGAGTGATTACCTGACAGAAAAATCAACAAGCTGGGTGCTGACCAAAATAAGAAATAAACCTGAAAGATTGGACTTCTTCAAAGTTTTAATGTTATGAATTTGTAATGCAATAATAAAAAGCACCAGGTTAATAATAAAAGAGAAATAAAAAAATAATCTTTGAAAAGATGGTTTGGGAATAAAAATTAAAAGCCTCCGCCGGGTTACAGTCCGTAGGGGCGTAAAGCCCTATTTCTTACTACTTACCTCCACTCTTTTTAGTTATTCTTTTCAATATTTGTTTTAGCGGTCTTCGAGGATCATTTATTTTTTTATGACCCTTCCGCGATCTTGAATGACCAGTTCTAGCTTTCCGTAATGATTCAAATAAATCTCTTCTTCCAGCCCAGTATCTGATGTTTTCATCACATTCGGCAAGATTTTGATCTATGAACGCAATATCTCTATAATATGGTAAGTCTTGAAAGAACGGTCTCTTTAATATCTTATCCAAGACATCCATGCTTAAACCATATTTGTCATCAGTCATGGTTTTGAAAAGCCAGAGCTTAGTGCCTTTGTTTTGCTTAAGCTTATGTTGAACTGGTTTCTTAAGTCGATTTCGCGATCCCAGCACTATTTTCTCTCTTTTTTCAACAATCCCAGCATCGACATAAGGTTTTGCCCAGTTAAATAAATTTGATGTTTGACTTTTAGCATAGATATTATCTTCGAATTTATTTTCGAAAATATCTTTCCAATCCATCTCGAAGATTTCTTTACAATCCATCCACCCATCACCCGACCTGTTGGACATTCGAGTAAGACCAATAAGAACGAATAGCTCATTCTTTGTTGGTCGTTTTACATATCTAAAATCCATTTCTACACCAAGGATTATTGTTCATGTTTAAACTAAAAGGATAAGCAGTATTTAAATATTCCCATTTTCAATAGACTCATCACATTTCTATTAATCTTGGGTGTACCAAAAGTAATATTGCCACATATTTTACATAATTAATAGTTGAGATGTAATACGAGTTCTATGGAAATTTTAAACTACGAAAGAAATGTGCACAGGATAGGGCTGAGTTACCTTCTAACTCTGCCAAAGGACTGGTGCAGAAAACATGGAGTAAGTTCGGATACCAAGCTTAGTGTATCACTGCAACACGACGGGCAGCTTCTTGTGAGTGTGAAAAATGATCCGACTGACGAGACTAGACAATAAGTTGGAGGATGCATTTCCAGAGCAGCTCAAGTTAGTCAGGCAGTTCTACTTCGGGAATGTTAGTATCTTAGAAAACCAAGATGGAGGATTAACAGAAAATGGAACGGAACGGAATGAAGTTCGTCTATGAAGATGCAAGGATAACAAAAGTTATCCGAGGCATCATTCTTGAAGAAACTGATTTTATCTACAGAATCAAGGCTTTGCACACCAATGAAATAATAAGTCTGGGCAAACGAGCAATTATCAAGGTAGAGGTGTTAAAATGACTTCCCCTATAATTTGCAAACCTTCTCAAGACCTTCTAGAAAAAGTAGAGAAAATCGCTAAAGAAGGCAATCCTTTAGTTTTCCTTGTTGAAACGATTGCTAAAACACATATTCGCGAAAAAGATTCTATACTCTTGCTTCTCTTGTCTGGCCTTAGTTCTGGTTTGGCAAATAGAACAAACACAATCCACACTATGGCCGTAGGTAGTAGCGGAAAGGGTAAAACTGCTGTGATGGACTCAACTCTTAAGGTTTTTGCCAACCATCAACGTATCACCTCATCAAGTGCAAAAAGCCAGTTCTACAAAGCAAGTGCTGGCTTGATGATTGATAACGGTATCTTGGTTTTTGACGAAGCTGAGAATAGCAAAGATGCGCAAGCCCTCGAAAGAGTATATACTGATATGACAAAGTCCAATCCTGTACACGAGACACTTGATAAAAAAAATGTTTTCAAACGGATTGAGATGAAGGAGATCAACGCAGTATGGAGAAACAGTGTTAATACTCCTGAAGATGATGAAGGGCAGTTATGCAACAGATACGTCCTCTTCAACGTAGATGAAACACCTGTTCAAGATAGAATAGTCTTCAAGCATCAACTTAACAGACTAGCTTTTGGTGGTGCTAACTCTGCAGAGGATAAAGATTTCGAAATTGCTAAAGCTCTAATAAGTTTGATAAAAAAAGAACCAATGGATGTCTGCATACCCTTCGGGAATCAGCTCGAATCAAGTGATATGAGCAACCGTCGAAGTCTCCCAAAATTCCTTAACCTTATCAAAAGTGCCACATACGCAAATAGATTTCAGCGAATGAAGCTAGAAAATTATTACATTGCTACGATTGATGATTACCTTATTGCTAAGTTGGTTTGGGACAAGATAAATCGAATGGAATCTTTGCATATCAGGCAAAAGGATCAAGTTATTCTTGCAGTCTTAAGTTCGGAAAGATGGATGGGCGTTGATGAATTAGTATCAAACTCGGATATTAACATGAGTAGATCAAGCGTTGTCAGGGCATTGAAAAATATGAAAGATAAAGGGTATGCTGATTGTCAAAAAGTTGAGGGTTTCAGTAATAAATATGAGTGGACTGCTTTTTCCAAGAACTCAAGGGTTGTCATGAACTTGTCAAAAGATGATTTCACCTTAGATGTCCTGAATCGTGCCATATCTAAGCTATTCGCCAATACAAGTCACATAACTTTCCAAGATAACGTGAACATAGCTACTCAGCAGATGTATGATAAGATTGTTGGGAATACAGAGAATTTTGAAAAGTTGAAAAGTTTGATTGACAAGGACGAGGAGAACTCAAAGAAATATGAGAAAGAAGCGAAAGAGACAGTATCAATAAATGATAAGTTGGTGAAAAGTTCAGAAGAGACGTTAGAAGTTGAAGAAGAGTATATAGAATATGATTAAAAAACAAAAAGGGAGGTTTCAAAATGGAAAATATAGCAAAAGAGCAATTCGACAAGGTCGAAACAATAGAATCTGAATGGTTAATACACCCAACAAAAACAAGTTTTCTCTTAACTGCAGAGGTTGATGCTATACAAAATGAGGCATTATGTAATATTGAAAAGCAAATCGAACTTGCAGAGAGATTGTATGTGTATCTTAAATTCTGTGCGGTGAAAGAACTTGCTAAAGATAATTACAAAAGACTCATGAGTCCGGGTTATTGGAGTTATTGGGCAGAACAGTACAATAAGATGGTGGATATGATATTATCCGAAAGAAATAGATTGGAATCATTTAAGCTTCAGAAAATAAATGAAGAAACATTTAAACATTAGAGGACAGCAATTTGGAAAAGACAAAACAGAATATTGATTCTCCTGAGAACAGTGAAGAGAACAGTGGATTCCCACATGAGTTGACTAGAGATGAGAGGATTAAAGGCGGCCAGAGCAAGAGCATACAGAAGAGTATATCTGCCAAAATCAGGTCATTCAACAGACCAGAGCTTAACTGTCAGGCGTGTAAACATCGCTGCTTCTTGTACGATGCAGAAGAGGAGGCATTATGCTTTAAGGGTTTGATCCTTACTGAAATTAGACGGTTGGCGAGGTCGAATGATCCTTTTGAGTTATTTGATGAGATATTCTCCAGCTTGGCTGATCTGAAGTTGGAGACTCTTAGATCGAATGAATTTGACCCTGATGGCAAGATAACATTCGCAAAGAAAAAAATGTATTTTGAGAAGCTGATAGAAGCTCACAAACTTAAATTTGGAAACAATAATGATGATGGGCTGAAACAATTGTCACATTCAGACATCGCCTCTCAGATGCGCAAATATAAAGAAATAGTAAAAAAATAAAGCGCATTCTCAATAATGCAGCATATTTTTAGACTTCCAGCATTTTCTTGTAGTTGTAGAACGATTGCCTGCTCCAATCCCATTCCTTGAGTCTGTCAATATCAGAATCATACTTGACAAGCAAGGAATTCATCCTGGCAAGCTTTTCATTTAGGTCAAGCTCTTTCAGGAAGTCCTCTTTCCAATCTACATTCTTTAGCTTGTAGAAACTGTATAACTGAAAACCTTTTATCAGTGTTCTCAAAGAGAGACTCTTGATATTCTGGCTGTTGTATTCGATTATGTTCAGGACTTCCTCTTTTTCCTTCTGTTCCAGAAGAGGGTAATTGTTTGTCACTTCCTGGAGCTTTGCGATGACCTCTTGTCTTGTAGGGACAAACTTGATGTGAAAGCCTCTGTCTTTCACAGCTCTCAGGTGCGGATTCTTACCCTCTACCGCATTGCAGGTAATCAGCACCTTGCTTATTTTAGTGAACTCTGCAGGTACATCTCCAAGAAGCTCTGCCTTCGTATGATAACACAGTTTTTTGTTCTGTGTAGTCTCGCAAAGCTGTTTGAGGGTTGCTATGTTCAGCTTGTTCAGCAGCACATAGTATACATCATCAAACCACACCACTTTATCCCTGTTATGATATAGCTGCTTGTAGTTCGCCAATGGTGTTATGTGGTTGTTTATTGCCAGATGGCTTACTTCTTTCAGTTTGCGCTTGACAAGCTCTGTTTTACCTAGGCCAGGCTCGGACTCGATTATCAGCAGATCGATTGTGCCACTGATCCATCTGTCAATAAATATCTCAAGTTTCTCGTAGTTGTTTATCTCCATTTTTACCTCCTTCGAGGCCATCACAGAAATCGATATATATGACATGATCCTATTCTTCTTCTGTGAAAGACTTTGGTTTTTCACAAAACAGGAAGCTCGTCTTTGCGGGTGGGCTTCCTGCCCTGTTTTTCTGACACGAGACTTCGTGTCTTGTTATATATTATTAGGCAGTACAAGTATATTAATCTTTTGTTTTTGTAGACTACTAAAAATTTAACGGGGAGGTAGTGAGAAAAGTGATTTTCAGGAGGAGAGAGGGGTTTAGATATATTTTTTGATATATTTTAGAAAAATATAGTAGTCCACTATAGAAATGCTTAAATAGTTGGAGTGCTTTCTTACATTCATGAGAAAAACTGTCAAGATACAAAAAAAGCAGATCAGCCTGAAGAGCGCCAAGACAAAACGCCACATCTATATGGTCACAATACCTGAGAAACTCATGACAGCACTGAAATGGAAAGAAGGAACAGAACTGACACCACAGATGCTGGTGGATGATGTGTTGGTGTTTAAGAGGGTGAAAAGAAAGGTTTAATTTTTTGTTAAAATATATCATCACTTAAGATGCGAAACAGTTAAAAATGAGACGAAAATACAAAAGAATATAAAAAATGAAAACTAAAAACAAACATTGGATGAAACGTTCAATAATATTATTATTTGTAGTGTTAGGAACTTTATTTTTCGGATATGTTCTTGTAGGTTGTTCACAAGAAAAACAATATATTATTGAAATAAAATGTGATGATAATACTACAGTAAATAATATATCTATATGTATAGAAATGAAGGAAGAATATGCCCGTAAGACAGCAGAAAGATTTGCACGTTCTTGGGAGAGAAAAGATTTTAATGAGATGTATACATTTATGATTCCAGAATTAAAAGATATCAAAAATGAAACTGATTTCGTTTTAACTATGAAATATCTGGAAGGTAATGATAGCATAGTTATCAGGTTAGATGAAGTATTGGAAGACACTGAAAATGTGAGTTATGTTTATTACACAGTAACAAGCAGTATTTTTGAAGCTAAAGCTCCTGCAATGAGAATGGAATATGAAAATGGAAAATGGAAAATCAATGCT
>JABMQF010000039.1 GCA_013203345.1 Candidatus Woesearchaeota archaeon | reverse complement strand
TCTATCTCTTGCTGTCTCTTCTCAAGGTCGTCCTCAATGCGTCTTGCCTCAAGTGTTATCGCAGTATCACGCATAGCTTCTTTCCTGAGCGATTCAATCTCACTCTTTTTCGCTTGTCGTTCAGTTACAATATCCATAGGCAATCACTAGTCGTCCTAAAAACCCTCTTCGACAAACTAAGTCAATAACAATTACTCAAAAGACACTAATCATTCTAACCATTCTAACAATAAGTTCAGAACTGCCATCGCCTCTTTTTTTCATTTTGGGGTTCTCAATTTCACAATATTAAAAGTGTTAAGTTTAAGTAATCAACCCAACCATCATATATAAATATTTCGTTTCGAATCACAACAACAAATACCTAAAAACAACAGTTAGAACACTCCTATAAACAATATTCTTCGGTTGTTATGTTTGTGAAAAGAGGATACTTGCCAAAAATCCAAATTCACCAAAAAGAAAAACCAAGAACACAACAAAGCACCACGAACTCAGCGCACAAAGAATAAATTTGCCAAAACTCAAACATTGCCAAATCGAAGATTTGACAGGGTTTCGAGCAAAGCTTAAAACTTTCCCCGAAAAGGTAACCCAATTATTGATTCTTTTGATAAATTTTTAGTGGTTTTGGCGTTATTTTTCTTGGTATTCACCTTAGTTTTTGTTGTTTTAGTGTTATTTTTCTTAGTTTTCACATTAGATTTCTTAGTTTTAGTGTTATTTTTATTGGTATTCACATTAGATTTCTTAGCTCCCCTGAGATCAACACTGCAAATTCCCTGACTTAGCAGTTCTTCCCTGCCTGCGCAATAACTGCTGCCACGCTCGCACTGATGTTGTCTTTGCTGTAATTCGCCCAACTGCGATTGTTCTTACTGTCGTTCCTTTTCGCTCGCTAGGTGGCAGCAGTAGCGCAAGCAGAGGTAGTGTTACCAAAATTGTTGCTAGCACAGACAGAGTTTGTAGTATTTGCAGAATCAGAATTGCCAATGTTCCTAAATTTTACTGGCAAAGTTGAAGACATGTCAGAATTATTATTTGTGCTATCGATTGACAATAATGCTAACCCTGATTAAATTAAAATTCATAAATAGAACAACCTGAGTAAAACTTTATGCATGTAAACTTAGAATAATAGTTTTGTAAAAGAAAAAAAGAAAAAAAATTAAAAAATTGGTATTCCTTTTCTCGATGTCGATCTTACTCGATGTCAAGGAAGAAATAATATGTCTGAGTCAACTCTGTGCTGTTCACTGGCACGATTAGCGCATAATCAATTGATGTAGAACCATCAAAAGCTGTACCGTCGATGCTAGTTGAACCGCCGAAAGCGAAGTCACCATAGACTGAACTACTACCGTCTGTGAAAACACCACTCTGGTATGTTCCAGATGTTGCACTCAAATTAGCCGAAGGGACTGAAGCGACTGTGACAACTGTAGGTGTGTCATCTGCCAGTGTGCTGGCTGCCGAATCTGAATCTCCTGCTGTAAAGCCCCAAGCGGTATCTACAGCTGCTGCAGTGCCTACTACTAGACCAGTAAAGTCAAATGAAGTATCTGTTGAAGCAAATACTGCCTGAACCTGGTCGTCATCGATAGCACCGAAGTTGTACATGATATCTCCATCGGAGTTACCTAACCTCAAATCACCGCTGACTTCACCGTAGTAACCAGCCCACTTTAGTGTGGATGTGCTGGAACTAAGATCCATCTCTGTTACGTTTCCTGCTTTTGCTGCATCATTACCTGCTTGGGATGATGTCCATGCGCTTTCATTAATCACCGTTACAGCCGCATCGGATGCTGATGATGATCTGTCCACGGCAAATACCATGGAAGCTAGTGCCAATATTAGCACGGCACTGATGCATAATGTTATTACTTTTTTCATTTGGGTTTCCACCTCATATTTCTTAGTTATTCAGGTTGGTTTTTCTACCAACCCGTTCCATCGGAAAATAAAAAAACAAGATTAGGATAGTGCCTTCTAAGAAGATTATTCTTAGAATGCTTGATAGATAGGAATGATATGAATACATCTGTGATGTTCAGAAATGCTATTACGGCCTCTTTTTTCACTGGGGGATTCACCTTATTTTTTTGTTGTTATTCGGGTTTCCACTCAATTTCTGCTTTCGTATTTTATTGAACGATTTACTTGTATATAAATATTTCGGAAATAAAACACGCATCACAATCAAAAAAAGAAAAAAATAAACACATAGAAACTTAATTCCATATTAGTGATGATTAGTGATTAAACAAAAAATCCGACGAGAACTACTGGCGAAAAGTAACAAAAAGATTACAGAGTGAAAAACAAGATAATTGTACACTATATATTATTAGTAAAAAAAAAACATCAAAGCACCCAAAAAAAAAGAAAAAAATCTTACGCAAGATGCGCAAGCTCTATGTCTGTCTTGAGCTCAAGGATTGCATAGTATACTCTTTTCTTATCTGATGGTATGATCTCAAGCTGTGCATACATATTACCTATCCTACCATATATAGTCCTTGCCTCATCAAGCCTGCCCATTGTTATGAGCTCACGGGCATCTTCTATCAAAGAATAAAGTCCTGAAGCATCTTCTATGCGCGGTGCCTGCGGGTTTTCGTATTTATCCATCTCATGTTCCACATAGCCCTTGAACTCGTCTTGCTCAATCTCTGCCTGTTCTGCGATTGTCTCGCGTTCTTTCTCCTCTATCTCTTGCTGTCTCTTCTCAAGGTCGTCCTCAATGCGTCTTGCCTCAAGTGTTATCGCAGTATCACGCATAGCTTCTTTCCTGAGCGATTCAATCTCACTCTGTTTGACTGCTATCTCATTATCCAACTTAGCCAGCTTGCCCTCAAGTTGTGCGATACTTGCTCTAAGTTCCTTAGCCGCAGCTATTTTAGTTTCTTTCCTCTCTATACTGCTCAGGCTCTTATCAAGCTTTGATTGTATTCTATCAAGTTCTTTTCCTTTCTGGTTATGCTCTTTCTCAAGCTCGCGGACACGTTTGCGATATTCTGTTTCGAGCTGTTTGTAGCTCTTCTGATATCCTTTCTCAAGCTTGTCTGTCTTATTATGATATTCTTCGTTGATCTTATGTTCTTTTTCTGTGAGTGCTGTTTCGTATGTATTAAGGTCTTCATGTCTCTTTTTGAGCTCAGCTTCCTTTTCAGGTATGATTGACTGAATTTCCTGTAGAATAGATATTTTTCCAATAATTTCTTCTTCTTTCTGATCAAGCAGTTTCTGATCATCTTCAATCAATTTGACTGTCTGCTGTATTTCATCTTCTTTCCTGTCAAGAAGTTCCTTATCAAGCTCTAAGTTTTTGACTGTCTCAAGAAGCTCTATCTCCTTGTCCATCAGCAATTTGTTATTCTCTACAGACTCTCTCTTCTTAGCTTCAATAATTTTTTTCGTATCTTCCAACTCCTGATGAGACCTGTTTATTTCTTCATAGATAACCCTCTTGTTGGCCTCTGCATTCTGGAGTTCATATTCTGTCTCTTTCCTTTTCTGATCAAGCTTGTTCTCCTGTTCTGTTAACATGATACGCGAATCTTCTCTTGACTTGGCAAGAGCTTGCTGCGCTCCTGCTATTTTTCTATCAAGTTCATTCTCTCTAAAATCAAGCCCTTTCTTCTTCTCAGAATACGCATTATCAAGATTCTGCTCTGATACACGCAGCTTCTCTTCTATCTCATTCTCCTTGATAAGCAATTCTTTCTGCGAAGATTCCTTCATCGAAGCAAGTTCCTGTTCAACAGAACGCCGCATCTCAGCAAGTTCATTTTCTCTGGAATCAAGCTCTTTCTTCTTATTATAATAAGCATCATTAAGATTCTGCTCATTTTTCTTGAAATTATTTTCTAATTCTGTTTCTTTATTCAGCATTAGCTTAAGCTGTCTTTCTCGCTCTTTTTCCATATCTTTCTCTGCTTTGCGCGACCTTTTTACAAGATTGTTCTCTTTCCTATCAATTATTTTTTGAGCTTTCTTCGTTGCTTTTGCTATCTCTTTATCAATCTGCAAATGCCTTTTATGCACCTGTTTCTCTTTCTTATCAAGAATCCTCTGTTTGTCCGAAAGCAGATAATCTATCCTCTTAAGATCTGCTTCTTTTTTAGCAAGTATCTGTCTTGTGACTTGGACTTCTGCGACTGCTTTTTGTTTTAGATCAACTTCTCTTTCTCTGTTGAGTATACCTACCAATTCTGCTTCTCTTGCTTTTGCAAGCTGCTTAAGTTGCATAAGCTCCTGTCTTGTACCTATAATACCACTTTCCAGCGTAGACTTCTCATCTCTCAGCTTAGTTACATTGGCAACAATGCCTGATAGTATCTTCTGCTGTTCTGCGCGTTCTTTCATCTGCTGCTGTCTAAGATCTGCAAGAGTTTTTTCACGTGCCTTGAGTTCTTGTTCATGTGACTGGAAATTATTCTGTTTCTGTTCAAGTCTAATCTCTTGTTCATGCAATTCTACTTTCTGCTCATCCATCCTTTGGTGAAGATGATTTATATTTATCTGCAGCTCTGCAAATTCTTTTTTCTTCTCATCTATGTTGAACTCTTTTTCCTTCATGTTGATTATGTTATCAATTTCATTAAGCCGCTCTTCCTGTTCTGTAACTTCTTTTTGGAGTTGAACCTTCCTCCCAGCAAGATTATCTATCTGATTCAACAATTGAAGGTTCTGACTGTCAAGCTTGTTCTTGTTTTTGTCTGATTTTTTGAATTCTAATGATAGATTCTTCTCTTTTCTGAGAAGTTCTGCTTCTTTCTTGTCAAGTAGTTTTTTCTTTGATGCAAGGACTGATTCAAGATTGCCAATTGCGATATGCTTTTTGTTCAACTCATTGTTGAGCTGTTCAAGCACGGTTTTTTGTTTCGCAAACCCTCCTACTTCTTTGTCTTTGAAATTGATATCCTGTTTGATATCTGCAAGAACTTTGGTGTTTTCCTTTATCTGATCATCAAGTCCTGCCTTCCGATTCTCTAGAATATTGATTTGCTTGAGAAGACGTTTATTGTCAGTTTCGAGTTTGCTTCCTCCTTTCTTCATATCTTTGATCTGTTTCTTCAGCAGTGATTCATTCTCGAATATCTCATTCCTCATTATCTTTAGTTTTTCCTGCTCGGAAATCAACAGTCGTTCTTCATCTGCGAGTCTTTCATGTTTCCTACCAAGTGCAGTTTCGAGTCTGGCCAAAAGCTGTGTCTTCTTCTGAAGTGATTTCTCAAATCCTTTCTTAGTTGGAGGTATAGGTGTCTGTGGTCCTGACAACTTAGACTCCATCTTCTGTATCTCTTTACTTTTCTTATCCAGCTGCTTCTCTTTTTTCTCCATATTTTTCTTTCTGCTATCAAGCATTTTTGAGAGTTCTTTGATTACTTTCTCTTTCTTGTCAAGAAGCTGTTCACGATTAGTTAGATAATCTTTAGCAGGCTTGTCTGACTTGTATGGAGGAGGAAGGGGAACCGCCTTTTCTACAATTTTAGTTTTAACAGATTTAAGTTTGATCTGATTTGCTTTCTTCTTAGAAGAACGTTTGATTTTAACAGGTTTTTCTAGCGCTGGCTCTTTTTGGCTTTTTTCGGATTTGCCAAAAATCTTAGAGAATATGCTTTTTTTCTTTTCTGGCTGTGCCGGCTCAGGCAATACATTCTCTGGCTTAGGAATATTGCTGCCACTGGCTTTTTTCTTCTGACCAAGAAGACCATTCATCTCTTTGGATAATTCGTCAAAACTCATCTAAAACCCCCCTTTTTCATGAAAATGTGATAACTGATTTGCAAATTATTATCCGTCGATAAGCAGTGCTTCTGTGATTACTGCTTTCCACCCCAAAACCAGCCCATATAAAAGATTAAACGCTTATAAACTTTTATAACTACTAAAAAATAGAAAACAAGACGATTTATTTATAAATGGCAAGGGAACCACAAGCGGTAAGTTTATTAATAACAGCGATTCCGCAAAGACTAGGAGGATTTCAAAATGGAAGATATTGTTTGTATATCATGCAGGAAAAAGGTCATCAACCTTGACGGCACCGCAAAGTTCATGTGTCCAAGCTGCGGAAAAGCAGAAATCATACGCTGCGGTCACTGCAGAGAGATAGTCACAAAGTATAAATGCCCTCAGTGTGGTTTTGAAGGACCTAACTGAAAAAAATAAAGGTGGTACAGAATGGGAACAGCAATCGTTACTATAACTATTATGCCTACATCTCCTGAGATAGATTTTGTACCTGTTGAAGAGAATGTAGCAAGACTAGTACAAGAATTCGCCGGAGAAGGTGATAGAAAATCTGAGATTGAGCCTGTAGCTTTCGGCCTCAAATGCCTGAAATACACGTTTGTCATGGATGAAAATCTTGGATCCCCTGACACAGTAGCAGAGAAGATACTAGCTGTAGAAGGTGTCCAGAGCGCAGAAGTAAGCGACGTCCGAAGAGCAATAGGATAATAAGACAACCCAGATAATAATTTTCTTTTAATTTTTTGTTTATTTTCTTTAGAGTTCTACCAAGCACCCAGCAAAACAACCACTCACACGGCCAGCAAACTAACCAAGCAAACAGCCAGCAAAACAACCACGAACTCAACGCACAGAAAATAACTTTGTCAAAACTCCAACATTGCCAAATCGAAGATTTGACAGGGTTTCAAGCAAAGCTTAAAACTTCCCCGAAGGGGTAACCCAATTATTGATTCTTTATATGAAGTTTTTGTATTTTTAGTGTTAATTTTCTTAGTATTCAAATTAGATTTCTTAGGGTTAGTTTTCTTAACTCCCCTAACATCAACATATCATATCCCCTGACTTAGCAGTTTTTCCCTGCCTGCGCAATACCACTGCCGCGCTCACACACATGTGGTCTTTAATGTAATTCGCCCAACTGCGTTAGTTCCAACCATTATAACTTAAAGCTCGCTAGGCGGCAATGGTAGCACAGTCAGGATTATAAGAATTGTTATTCGCAGAATCAGACTTGCTAATGTTCCTAACTTTACTAGCATGGTTAAAACAAAATTTTATCCTAAGAAAAAAAATAGCAAGGACCCGCACCCCACCCCCGTAAGAGCAGGCCCTTGCCGCGGTCTCCAAAATGGACTGAAGAACATGATTATATCGAGTCTCGTATCACCTTTCTGAGTTTCTTTCGCGTCGCTGCATCGAGATTAAGTGATATAGCCCTGCTTTTCTTGCGCAGATCCCTAAGCCAAGTCACTTCTGAACTTATCAGACCAAGTTCTGAAAGATTCACAATAAATGTCCTTACACTCCTCACACTTAAAGGCGAAACATTCTGCTTCTCACAGACTTCTCTATACAACAAATTCACTTTTCCTCCGTTGAGCTGCTTCTTCGTCGACTGAATCATCGCAAGGAAAAGCAATTTCTGGTGTTTTGTCAATGAAGCAACAACACTCAATATAGTGTCTTTCTCCAACGTCTTCTCTGCTTCATCAACAAGGTCGAGCGTTATCTTTTTGCTGTTACGAGATATAGCTATTTTTGCACACGAGTCAAGCATCTCAAGCACCCGTCTTGCATCACCACCTCTTGCAGCCTCTATCTCTGCAATCTTCTGCATAACAGGATCAGACACAACATCCTTGTTAAAAGCATTCTTTGCTCTATCCTTGACTATATCATAAAGCTCTTCTGCAGTATATGCTGAAAATATGACTTTTACCCTTCCAAGTGTGGATTGTGTTTTAGGTTTTATGTAGTCCGCGACCCGAACATCATTAGATATCAGTATTGTTGATATGTTTGACTTTAGCCTCTCATTTATCCTGCTCAACCTGTAAAGAACATCATCACCGGATTCCTTCAATGCGTAATCAACTTCGTCAAGAACTACTATTATGTTTGTATTCAAATCATTTGATACTTTCTTGAACTCTGTCAATGCCTTTGCGCGAGTCCAGCCGACACGAGGATATATCCTCTTCGGGTTCAACTGACTGAGAATATCTATCAGTATAGTAGTTTCTGTCCTGTTCTCTGAACAATTGACATAAGCCTGCTGCATATTTACATCGCGCTTGTTTGCTTCGTCTGTCAGCTCATCCAAAAGCTCTGTTATCACAGAGGTCTTACCAGTGCCAGGATTTCCATACATAAACACACAAGATACTGCAGAATTCATAAGTATCGGAGCGAGCTCCATAATAAGTTCATTCTTTTGTTCTGTTCTATGCAACAAGCCTGTTTTCGGAACAAGAGAATAAATCATATCCCTATTCTTATATATCGGATTTTGTAACACTGAAGCAAATGTCACTGCTCTTTTTTCCATCAATCCACCCCTTTTCCCCAGCAATGCTGAGAAAACAAACTATTTAAACCGGAAACAGTGATCATATATAAAACTTCCTTTTTTTCCGTTACTTCCGTTTATACGTTAGAATGCCCTATATCATAATTAGAGCGCATAGATTAATATAATGAATATCACCAACAAAAAACATCATGTTCACAAAGATAACAGAAGCAACTGTGACAATTGAAGCACCAACAGAGGAAAAGATATCATCAAAGCTTCCAGTATTCTATAATCCTGCAATGAAGCTCAATAGAGACATCTCAATCCTGCTGCTAAAGGCGATTGACGACCAGGATATGCAGATCTGCGATCTTATGGCAGGCACAGGAATAAGAAGCATCCGTTTTCTTGCAGAACTGGAAAAAAAGATTAAATCAATTACAATAAATGATTACGATGAACAGGCAACAGAGCTCATCAGAAAGAACATCAAAGCCAACAAAAGTGCGCTCGATCCTGCCGCAGAAATAAACATAACAAACAAGGACGCCTCAACCCTTCTGCTGGAATCAACAGGCTTTGATTACATTGACGTCGATCCTTTCGGTACACCTAATCCATTTCTCGACGCTGCTGCAAGACGACTATCAAGGGAAGGTATCCTGGCAGTCACTGCCACTGACACATCTGCCCTCGCAGGAACTTTCCCGAAAGCTTGCCAAAGAAAATACTGGGCAGTCCCGAACAGAGGACCATTGAAGCATGAGATAGGGATACGAATACTAATAAGAAAAGTTCAACTAATCGCTGCACAGTACAGCAAAGCACTAACTCCTATATTCTCTTATTCAAAAGAGCATTACATGCGCGTCTTCTTCAGGTGCAAGAAAGGAAAGAGTCCCGTCGACAAGATATTAAAAAAACAGGGAATGATGCATTCTGCAGGACCTATGTGGCTCGGCGCACTCTGGGACCCAAATATAACTGAAAAGATATTTCAATTATCTGCAGATCTGAATTATGATACAAACTTAAGATTGTTAAGTACTATTCGCGACGAGAGCAAGATAGCTGCTGCCGGATTCCACGACATTCATAATATCTCAAAAAGGTACAAGCTTATCGCACCTGCTTTTACTCCTGTGATGCAGAAAATAGAAGAAGCAGGTCACAGCGTCGCAAGGACGCACTTCTCAGATCATGGTATAAGAAGCACAATAAGTGAAGAAGAACTTGTAGATATTATCATGAAAATCCGTCGCGAGTGCCACACCCCTACCTAAAATTAGAGGTATGACCTGACACTCGCTTTAACAGACGGATTTTTAGGATGCCAAAAATTTCACCATGAATGACAAGGTGTTAAACCCCTCTTAAAAATTTCAGGTAAAATTTTTGCGCATCAAAGATGTCCAGAGTGCTTAATATTTTCATCAGTCTGTCGCGTTACAACCCTATAACCAGAATCTGTCACGTCGAAAAAGACCTTGTTGTGTTTCTTTTTACGTGTGATAAGATTAAGTTTCTCAAGTTTCTTCACATATCCTGAAACAGATCCAGTCTTGGTTTCAACTTTATTTCGAGGATATACTTTTTGTGTAAGAATTTTAAGAGGTACTTCAGAACCGCTTTCTGATCTTATATTTGAACATATTGTAAGCACTTTCTGCTCCATAGGTGTCAAACTATACTCGACATGAAACGCCTTGTGTTCTGTTTTGTTGCCAGACATCACCGCGATAAGTTTATCGAAATGATCAATAAAATCCTTGCCTTTACTGGTTATGCTAAGCACCAACCCACCATCACCATTTTCCTCTGAACTAATAAGACCTGCTTTCTCAAGATGCAACAGAGTGTATGCTTTTTCTTCTATAGCAAGCAATGATTTCATATTATCATACAACATAGAATACTTATTAGCTAAATTCTCATTATCATACAATATCTTAAGCACATTAATACATGCCCTATCACGAAGTATCGTGTGAAGTCTCATCCCAACAAAAACCTTTACTGAATGTATAAATAAGTTTTCTTTGTTTTTTAAAGCAACTCCACACCCCATAATTCTCCAAACCGCCAAAATCAAGAAGTTCACCGCCGTAACCACCCAAAACCTTTAAAAAACAGCCGTTCTTCTTGCAGTGTCATGGCAAAAAATGATGTTAAGTCTTCAATTAGAAGTCCTGTCTGCTCTGTTATTGGTCATGTAGACCATGGCAAGTCCAGCATACTGGACAGTATAAGAGGTACACGAATTATCAGCAAGGAGGCTGGAGGCATCACCCAGGCTATCGGCGCATCTATAATCCCTTTAGAAGTCATAGAGAAAAAAGCTGGTGCTCTGCTCAGAGCACTCAATATGGAATTCACAATTCCAGGTCTTCTTTTTATCGACACTCCCGGCCACGCGGCTTTCACGAGCCTGAGAAAAAGAGGAGGGAACTTAGCAGATATTGCTATTCTTGTTGTGGATATCAATGAAGGTTTCAAGCCTCAGACTATTGAATGTATTGAGATTCTAAAAAATTACAAAACTCCTTTTGTTGTTGCTGCAAACAAACTAGACCTCGCTCCTGGCTGGAAAGAAAAAAAAGGTTCTGTTCTGCAAGGTATAGCAACACAGGAAGCGAAGACCACAACAACCGTTGAGACAAGAATTTACGAAGTTGTGGGAAAACTGCACGAATTTGGATTCCCGTCGGAGAGATTTGACAGAGTATCTGATTTCACTAAAGAAATAGCTATTGTTCCAGTCTCTGCCAAGACTGGCGAGGGCATCCCTGAACTTCTCATGGTTGTGACCGGACTTGCTCAGCGTTATCTGGAAAAGTGTTTGAAATGTAATGTGGCAGGTCCAGCCAAAGGAACAATTCTTGAAGTTAAGGAAGAGAAAGGTCTGGGTAAGACTCTTGATGTAATCATATATGACGGTACGTTACACGTAAATGACACTATAATAATAGGAGGGGTTGACGGACCTATAGTTAGCAAGATAAGAGCTCTGCTCCAACCTATTCCACTTGCTGAGATGAGGGATAAGAAAGCGAAGTTCTCCACGGTGAAGATGGCTATTGCAGCTACAGGTGTAAAGATTTCCGCGCCAGATATCGGCAATGTTATTGCAGGCATGCCTTTGCGCGGTGGTAAGCAGATAGATATTGAGCAGGCAAAGAATGATGTGCAGTCCGAAGTGAATGAGGTCATCATAGAGACTGAAAAGGAAGGGATAATTGTAAAGGCAGATACTATTGGTTCACTTGAGGCTATTGTAGGTTTACTAAGAAGTAAAGGCGCAAGTATCCGAAAAGCAACTGTTGGTGAACTGTCAAAAAAGGACATCGCAGACGCTGAATCAAATATTGAGAAGCAACCACTTAATACAGTTATACTGAGTTTCAACACAACTGTAAGCGAGGAGATATTTCACTTTGCAAAAGAAAAGAAAGTGAAGATCATAAGCAATGACATAATTTATGCTCTTATCGACGAGTTTGACGCTTGGCTCGAAGCTGAAAAAAAACGGATTGAAGTAAAAGAGCTTGAAGGGCTTGTTCGTCCGTGTAAGATAAAACTCATGCCTAATTATACTTTTAGGCAATCCAATCCCGCAATTGTTGGTGCAGATATTCTTATTGGTAATCTGAAGGTTGGCATGCCCCTCATGAAGGACGGTAATAATATCTCAACTGTAAAATCTATTCAGCATGAGAAAGATACTATGTCAAGTATCGGAGCAGGAAAGCAGGTTGCTGTTGCTTTACCTAACGTGACAGTAGGTAGGCAGATAAATGAGAATGATGTGCTTTACTCAGGCATACCAGAACCTGATTTTCGCAAACTGAAATCTTTGAAATCTTATCTGAAAAAAGAAGAGATTGAAGTGATGAAGGATATTGCTGAGCTGAAACGCAGGAAACACCCTCTTTGGGGTATTTAACACAAGTGTTTGTTGATTTCTCTATGAAAAGGTTTTTATATTGCCTCCATATTAATCAAATTACAATTATTGGGGGTGTATGACATGAAAAGATTATTGATATTATTGATTCTATTATTTGCTATGGGCTGCGCTGTGGAGCAGACAGCACCGGAAAAAGTGATTAAGAGCGAACCCGCAACTACTCCTGTTGTGTCAGAGCCTGAAGAGGTCATTGAAGAACCTGAAGAAGTAGAAGAAGAACCTGAAGAGGTTGTGTTGAGAGCACCTAACAAGAAAATACAGGAACTTCTAAAAAAGCACAACGGAAGGGTCACAAGCATGACATACATGTATCAGGATCAGACAAATCATCCAGAGGAATGGGAAACCTGGGTAAAGGATGGCAAGATGCACATCAAACTAAGAGAACTGGACAATGTGCGTGACGAAGTATACATTGACAACATTTATCTGGATATCTCGTCGAAAGATGCAAAAGGTCATTGCGAGAGAAAAGTGATGCGATGTTCTGAACCAAATAAACCTGTTGATGTCAGATTCGAAAAATACAACAGAAAGACTCCACTTGACTGGATTAAAAGCGTAACTTATGCTGAAAAGGTCGCTGAAGAACAGATGCAGATGCGAACTGTTTGGAAAATCCAGTACGAAGAAGATGGTAAACAGATATTCATGTGGGTTGATGAATATTATGGTGTACCTGCAATGGTCCGTGTAGTTGACAACGGCGCAGTGAATAACTATGTTTTCGAGGATATTTCATTCAACTCAGTGGATGACGATGACCTGGAACACCAACAAATCACAGTGACTTATTGATTTAATTTTTTGTTTCTTTTTTATTCTTCTTTTTCTGAATACAAAACACCGACACATAACAGTCAAAAATCTACAGAATTCAATTCTGATGAAACCCTACAAAAAAACTATTTTTTAACTCTCAACAGCACTATATTTAATAACCCCCTTCATATCCCAAACAACATGAAAGAACCAAAGGAATCTCTTCATGTGCTGAACACAAGAGAAAAAAAAACAATCAACAAACAAGTCTCAGCTCAATGGGGCTGCGAGATAGACCGATCCCTGGTCTGGCTTCTCAGCAACAAGAACAAGCTCTACACATCTACAGAAGACATAGCAAACATCGACTGGTCGTTGTTACGTATAGACACCATGGGATCGTACATAGCAACAGTAGATGATAAAGGCGTAAGACTAAGCATAGAGGGCAGCCAGATGCTGGGCCCAAAAGCAGAAAAAAACATTGTAGATATTGACAAAAAAGAACTTAAGTCCTGGTTAAGAGGGAATGATATTGAAAGAATACCTGAAAATGATGGTTTCATAATAATAAGACACGAAAAAGATTTTGTAGGTTGTGGTAAAGTTACAAAGAAAGGTATTATGAACTTCGTGCCAAAAGCAAGACGTATTGCTCCTGCTAAACCCCGAAAAGATAGTGTCTAAATGCAGTCACTGCAAGAAATAGTTTTCTATCAACCAACTCTTTTCTATCTTTCTCTGGACTGCGTGCCGCACTTCCTTTCTCAGCCTCCAGGTCCATTTCAACAGATCTTACCTGCAGGTCAAGAGATGTCTTAAGACCACTCATCCCGTCAGTGTGCATCCCAAGAAGCCTTGCATGAATTGACTGATAACCATTCTTCTTAGGTTTCTTTATGCGGTCTCTTATACGTTTTGTTTCATACTGCTGACTGAACCAATCAAATATATCATAGCAGGACATCTCGTCACGTGTTACAACTCTTATGCCAAACTTATCATATATTGCCCGTCCCTTGTCAGCCATCAACAGTTTAACAGTCTCCCCGTCAAGTCGCTCCTCGAGTTGTACACGGTTCTCTTTAATTGTCTTGAGATGTACAGATTTCCCTGCCCTCTTAGCAGACAATCGGTATGCAATCTTCTCTGCTTCACTCGCAGGCTCCTTGGTCCTTATCCTGACAGACACCACTTTAGGGGATTCCACCCCATTGCTGTGAAGCTGTTTAAGATAGTCGTTACTACAAAAGAATTCCAAGGCACTAGCATAGACACCATCATACCTGTTCTCAAATCTCTTTGGATTAGAAGTACTACAGGTGATACACCCTATCAATTTGCGTCTCCTCTTTCCACTCTTTTTCGTAACAAACTCCGTCCGTTCAGGATTAATAATATGGTCTTCTCTGAACTTTATCTTGCTTCCCTCCTCAAACATCCCGGCACTGTAGCAGAATCTAGTGGTTTAAATATAAGTCCTCCTTGATGGTTTTGTAAGGTAACATCACCAAAAAGGAGGTTGATAATAATGGATGTTATACACTCGACACTTAAAAACTTCTCGTTTGTGAAGGATATAAAT
>JABMQF010000038.1 GCA_013203345.1 Candidatus Woesearchaeota archaeon | reverse complement strand
TCAAATTTCCCTTACTAACTTTAATTTTTCTCATGTTGACACATGTAGCAACAACTTATATATAAAACTTTCGTTTTCAAAAAACAACACTCCATCGAGGAAAAACGCAAAAGTCTAGGGAAGGGGGTGCTAAATAATGGAATTTCGCATACAAATAGACAATGTTTGAAAATTATTAGATTAGATTACAGCAGTTAATCTTAAAAAGATAGTATTTATAAATTTGTTTGGTTTTTCAGGTAATGCATTACAAATCAAATGTGTTTATTTAAGGGGATTACATAAATGATATTATCTGAAGACGAAGCAATATGTTTGGTGCTTGGTTTGTCCGAAAATAGAGAAATTTCTTCGATCACAAAACTAAATAAATTACTTGCTAGATTAAATTTACACTTAATACCTGTTGAAATAGATTTTGATTTGAATCAGTATGGTTCTTTTAGTGCGGAACTGGACCAATTGCAAACTAATGACTACTACGAAATTTGTCCTTATCAATATATGGGTCGCACAATAAATAGATTTAAGTTAAAAGATGCGGGTTTGGACTTATTTAATAATGTGGTAAATAAAAAATTGAACAAAATTTTAAGTGAAGAAGACAAAGAGTTGTTAAGGGATGAAATATTTGAATTGAGTACTAAACCTGCCTCAGAAATATCAGGAAATGAACATAGAAAATTAATGGTTGATGTTGATGAACGCTATAAGTTAATACACAAAATCAATGAAGTTCTGGTGGATATGTCTGATGTGTATAGAAGAATCAACGAAGTTTCAAAAAGTACATCTGGCGGCATCAAATTAAGAGCATTGATTCAGTATTGTTATCACTTAGCCAAATTTCTTCACAAAAAATTTGAAAGATTAGATGAAAATGAATATGATCGAGGAGCGTATATGTTTGATTATTATTTTTTGTATCATTTACATGAGATCAATGGTTTTTTAAATACTCAAATAACCGCACAAGAAAAAGATTATAAAAAGATAAACAAATATTACCAGTATTTAGTTCGTTCTGTTAAGGATAGATATTCTTTTTCTATAGAAAATAAAGATCTGAAAGATATACTTGTAAGATAAAATGCCTCTCGATAATTCTAACATATATACTTTTGATGAATGTTCTATGCTAAAATTATGTAAAATTATTGTCCCTGGGGCTTATGTGGTATTTGTTGGATGTGTAGTTAAACCTCAAAATCATGACAAAGTTAATGCATTGGTTGTTGCTTTAGACGCTCGAAATATTCCTATAAAATTCTTTAAACCAAGTAATTTTGAAATTAACTCGATAAAATTAGTAGATGAACTTTTACAAAGAATTGGTAATGTACAAATGCTAGGTGACGTTTTTAGGTCAGAGATATTAGAACAAATTGAAGATTTTTGTGAAAAAGCTCATGATGAGTTCGATTTTATTGAAAAATCTGATAATATAGAACTAATCAGACAACTTTTTGTGGATAATGAACGAGAACTGACTCGTGAAGGCAATATTCCTGAAGATGATGATTTAAAAATTTTAGCTGCCTACCAAGATGAGAGTTGTTCTGGGACTAAATTTTTCATTTCTGCAGATGAACATTTTTGGGGGTATGATGATATAATAAGTAGTAATTGCGGAATAGTTGTTGTAAAAGAATGGGAGTGTCACAATTTGATTTGAAACACTGAATGTGCTCCAGACTTAAACATCGTTTTTTATTGCTTACTGGTGTGTTCAATGGTGGTTCTTGACTAATAAAGAAAATAAAAAAATTATTCCATAAGTATATTTAACCTGCCTGTGCTTGTTCGGTGGGTCTTTGTTGTTGGCATATAATAGTCCATTATAAGCTCAGCAGAGATAAATTCATCATCAGAATAGCACTCAAATTCTTTGTTCTGACCTGTCTCCATATAACCACCTGTTGGATCGCAATCTTCACCGTCCAAAGTCATAACAACATCATCAACTTTTGAATCATACATCTGATTCTTGATTGTGAGGTATATTATACCGTCTTTTGCCAGGAATCTGGAGCATTCAAACGGATACTCCAGATCACAAGTCTCTGTGATTGTTCTTTGTCTCTTGACATCAGGAATTTTTTCGAGTGCAATCTCTACATCATCGTCTTTGACAACAACAGTTTGCGTATCTGGTTCTCTGATATCTTCAATTACTTTGACAGGGTTGATAATGCCTGCAGAAGTCTTTTTTCCTTCCGGAGACTCTTCAACTGTAATCATACAGCCTGCGAGCAGGATACAGAACATAATTGTTATGATAATATATTTCATAGTGGCACCTCGCTTGGTTGCATTATGTGGTGGATTATATAAATTTTTTGAGATGTAGGCCTTGCACTGGTCTATTGACTTCGCTAATGGCAGATGACGCGTGCTTTGGATCTGGGCAAAGAGCCTGAGAGTGAAAACATCACTATCTTTCTCTTTAATATTGGTTTTACATTCCTTCCTGTCCTTTTCATCTCTATAATCTCCTGATTCTCAAGGATCTTCAGGTCTCTTGCCACTGCCTGCTTCATGCGCCCTGAAAGCTCTGCTAGTTGGTTGACTGACCCTGGCTTCTTTTTTTCTATCAGACTCATCAGCTCCATCCTTTTAGGTGTGATTATCTTTTGCATCACTTCAGGGTCGAGGAACACGAGCGCGTTGTCGGGGATGTCTATGGTTCCGTTGATGACTCCATCTAGAATAATGTTTGACCTTCGCATCATTTCCTTCTTGCTTATTCCCATTTTTTCTCTATGGACTGTCTGTAAATTTGGTGGTTTCTTATGATATTATCAGTATATTCCTTTATGGTGAATTTTAAAGGTGTGAAATTCTCTATGCGTATGGGCTTTGGACTTATCCAAAATCTTTGTTCGTGCAGAAAGCCGTGGAAATTGTCCACACGATATACTTCCTTCCATGACCCTTTGATCCTGGCACGATAATTCAGGGCAAACTTGATTATACTGTTCTCTTCAAAATACAGCGTTATGTCTATGCAATCCTCTGCTGTCAGTGATTTTGTGTACCTCTTTATTTTCATCTGAATAGCTGTTTATCGAAAAAACCATAGTAAACATGATATGTTTACTATCTATTTAAGTTTTTCTATACCTTTATTGTGTTTTTTTGGCTTAATAAGTTTTTACGACGTGAAACCGGAAAAATTCTGGTTGTCATAGGACAAAGTAAAGAATTACAGGTAAGAGCAAACAGCCCATTTGATGGCATCTTGCAGTGTTTGTTAGGCCAGGTATTATTCCTATTGCTGTTGAGATAATCAGGATGAGTATTCCTATCGGTCCACAGAGAAGAGTCACTAATGAGATTATTATTGTCATGACTATTACTGCTATTAGGTTGTAGCTCACCTTTGTCATGAGGTTTGCGAAAAGTTTTGAAATTTTTAATGCTAGGAAAGCAGCTACTGCGCCTGTGATTAGTGTGACGCAGACAAATACTATAAGAACCTGCAAGTCATATGTTTCCAATAGGTTTGAAACAACAATAACTGCTCCGTTCCTTGCTTTTTCTATTGTGTAGAGTGTGACTAATGAGAGGACGAAATTGACTGTGTTGATACCTCCGACTAATATCATGAAACCATGGCTGGAAAGTTTTCTTGTGAACTGGGATGCTAATACAGCTCCTTGTGCAGGACCTAATCCTGGAAAGAAGCCTGTTAGGGAACCTGCCAAAGTTCCTGCGCTGATTGCCTGCGCTATATCTGATTTTTTTATTTCTATAGTTTCTTCGAAAGATTGTATTGGTATGGTTACTTTTTGTGTTAGGGATATTATGAGCATAGAGACACCGAACAGACCTGATAGGAGAGGGAACAATGGGTTTTCTAAGTTCATGTTGAGAACTATCAATCCTAAGACACCTGAGAGGAAGAATATGATTATATTCATGAGTCTGTTGCTGTCTTTTAATAGCATGAAGAGGACTAAGGCTATGAGGATATAGCCTATTTTATTTTTTAAGAAAGGGTAGATAGTGCTTGATATTGGAATCATCAACGGGACAATGCATACTGCTAAGATTAGGCATAGTAATGAGCCTATGACTGTTAGTTTGACTGCTTCAAAACCTTTGCCTTCTAGTAATAGTTTATGTCCTGGGAGTGCGTTAAGAACTTGGTCTGAATCAGGCGCGCCAAGGAAGATTGACGGGATGGCGTCGAGGAAAGTGTGGGTTACGGACATTGCTATTATGAAACAGCAGAGGGTTATTGGGTTTGTGAAACCTAAAAGGAATGCTGAGGCTGAAAGGAGCAGGATGGAGATGAGGTTGATGTGAATGCCTGGGATTAAGCCGGTTATTATGCCTGCTGTGATGCCGAGGATGATTGCTATTGAGATTTCTATGAACATGATGTAACTTAGGGTTTTGAGATTTATATGTTTTAGCGTCTGAAAACTGGAAATATTACAGTTTCGTTGTAGGTTATTTCGAGCCTACTTTGTAACTTGTAACGATTTCTAATTGTTTATTGCAAACCCACAAAAATCCCTCCTACCATCCCATCATCTTTTCAAGCTCAATCCAACTTTACCATTATCCCTGTCTATCTTTATCACTCGGGCTTTTACTTCTTGGCCAATTGAAACAATATCTAGCGGGTCCTTGACAAACTTATCTGCTAATTCTGAGATATGTATTAATCCGTTATTCTTGAGGCCTATGTCTACAAATGCTCCGAATTGAGTGACGTTTCTAATAACACCAGAAACATAATCATCTTCTTTTAGGTCTTCAATCTTGATTGCTTCTTTTACTTTTAGGGTTCCTTCATGTTGGCGTATCTCTTTAACTTCATAGTTAGTAATTATATCTGCAACTATTTCGGGTGTCACATCTGCTTGTATTTGTTTAAGCTCAGACTCATATTTAACAAAAATATTCTTACAATCTTTCGACACAATAAACTTAGCCAATGAATATTGTTCGGGGTGAATACTGGTTGAATCAAATTTGTTTTCTGATTCTGGCACTCGTAAGAATCCGACTGCTTGCTGGTATGCTTTTGCTGATAATATTTTTAAAAGGTCATCTCGTCGTTTATATGGCCTATTTGCAAATATCTTTTTTGCAGATGTCTTGTTAATGCCTGATACGTATTGTAATAGGTAAGGTGATGCTGAGTTGATATTTATACCTACAATATTTACTGCGTCTTCAACGATTGCCTTGAGTTTTGTTTCGAGTTCTTTTTGGTTCATGTCATGTTGGTACATTCCAACTCCCATACTAAGGACTGGAACCTTTACAATCTCGGATAGTGAGTCTATATATCGTCGACCGATTGAAATCGTTCCTCTGTTTGTAAGATCCAGGTCTGGGAATTCTTCTTGACCGATTTTTGATGCTGAGTAGACTGATGCTCCGTCTTCATTTACAAGTATTGAATCAACCCCTAAGACTTTTTTTACTAATTTGTAGCATTCTTTAGATGCAGTGCCATTTCCAATAACTACTTTGTCCACTCCTTCAAATAATTTTTTAAGTTTTTCTTCCTCTGCTTTATGCAAAAATAGTTTGTCGAATTTTGTTGGCATTCCTGCAGAGTCCAAGACACATAATTTACATCCTGTTCGTAACCCGGGATCTATTGCAAGAACTGACTCGCCATAATGTGGTTTTAACATGAGTAATTCATATAAATTTCTTTCAAATACCTTTATTGCTTCTACTGATGCTTTTTCGGTCATGGATGTCCTTATTTCTCTTTGTGTGGATTGAAATAATTTTTTGTATCCTTCTTTGAGTGCTGTATCGAGTAGTTCATTTTCACGCACTCTGAATAAGAATAAGAATTTTTCATATGAAGTCTCATCTTTGAATAGTGATACTTTGAGTATTCCTATGTTTTCTCCTCGGTTCATTGCCAGAGTTTGATAGCTTTTTAGTTTTTTGATGTTTTGATTAAATGAGGAGTATATTTCAAACTTGTAGGTTTCTTTTTGGACTTTTTCATCGATTTTTGTTTTCTTTTTTGATATTATTCGTCCATAGGTGGTATAGTGTTTTCGAAGCATATCCTTGTATTTGACAGAATCTGCAATATCTTGTGCGATTATATCTTGTGCTCCGCCAATTATTTCTTCGCGAGTGTATTCTTTTAGTCTGTCAGGTATTTCAAGTGGTGCGCAACGTATTATTTGATTAGTGATAATCTCAAATCCTTTTTCGCGCGCAATGTCTGCTTTGGTTTTTTTCTTTCTTTTGTATGGTGCATAGAGATCTTCGACTATTGTCATGCTCTTTGCTTGTTCTATAGAATTCCGTAATTCTTCTGTTAATTTTCCTTGTTCTTCAATATTCTTTATTGCTTTTATTTTGGCTTTGTATAGATTCTGAGATTTATCTCTTGATGATATTATCAAGCGTATTTGTTCTTCGTTTAGATTACCTGTTTTTTCCTTTCTGTATCGTGCAATAAAGTGTACTGTATTATCGTCATCAACGAGATTTAGGACGTTATTTACTGATCCAGCATCTAAGGACAGGCTGTTGGATATTTCTTGGGCATAATTTGGTTCATTCATAGAGCCGAAAATAAAATTTCCCCTTTTTAAATGTTGCATTTTGGAAAAAAGTATCTCAGATCAAAATGTGAGGGTGTGGTGGTAACAAAGACAGGCATTACAAAGAAAGCTTTTTATAGATTTAATAAATATCGTAGTAATTCTTCCTTTTTAAAGTTAATTGGATGTGGTTAAATAAAATGAAAATGGTAACAATCAGAGATCAAGAGTTCAGACAAATTATTGTCCGTGACTCGTATACTCGAAGAGCTCAGCAGTTCAAGAATAAGATTATTAGTAATCTAAAAAAGTTCGGGATCACTGAAGATGATATTGAGGTCCCTCTAGAAAAAATTGTAATGAAAAAAGCACAAGCAACAGCATCATGGTTCTTATGGGATGAACACCTATTTTTTAGTTATAATGGTTCCGACAAGTACGTTGAAAACTTAGCAATGGTTTGTCAAGTTATTGAACATTTCATGTATTTATTAGGTGAAGAGAAAATAACTCAAGATGAATTTATAAAAATATTTGCTGAAGATGTGGATATTATTGAACAAAGAAAAAAAGCCAGAGAGACTCTTGGAGTGCATGAAGACTCAACAGACTTCAAAGAAATGCACGCAAACTACAAAAAACTTTCAAAAGAACATCACCCAGACACGCAAAATGGAGACACTGAAGAGTTTAAGAGAATTAATGTTGCACATAAGATTTTGAGAAAAGAATTAGAGCATGCTTGAGATTGTATTCTGTAAGCTTTTATTTTGTTTGTAGTGCCAAATCCTGGTTTATGAGAAGAAGTGGTTATGCTGGATGAACTATGCTTGTTATGATGTTTGCTAGTGTGTCTGTGAGGGTTGCTATGATGAGTTGGGGAAACATCGTGAGGGTTTATCTTAGCTTTGCTAAGAGTTCCAAAGCGTCTTTTTCAAATCTTGAGAATGCAAACCATTTCTTTCCCAGGTCTTTGAGCGATGCTCCTATGTGATATACCTCTTTGTTATCAATGATCATGAATCTATCATAAACTTCTTTGAATTCTTTAATGGTTATTGGATCGTATTGAGAATTATACTTCTCTAAGTCTAGCTTTAATTGTTTTGAGATGTGTTTTGTGAATATGGTAACTCGCACATCCTTATTTTTCTTAGAAAATAATGTAAGTACAGAATCATCTACGTAGTTATCGATGAGGATTATTGATCTTTCAGCAGTCCTGATAAGATCAGATATGAACCTGTGCGCATCGAATATCTGGCCGTTAAAGAAGATTCCCTGGCTTTTTACAATATCCTTATTTTCAATAGCATCAAACACTTTTTTGAATTTATCATCGTATTCGATGTGCTTTTGTTCAACATTGTCCAATCTTAGGAATATTTCTGCGTTTTTATAGATGAATCTGCGCATGGCCACGAACGCGCGTATGACTTGGATGTTGATGTGATTTGCTTTTTTACTTTTTAAAATGCCTGAAAGGGCAGTTACTCCGTGTTCTGTGAATGCATAAGGGGTGTTGCTGGCATATTTTAACGATTCAAGGTGGTCGCATTTTGCGACCAGCTCATTTTTCTCAGTTTCTGTCAATTGAAACATAAAATCTTTAGGGAATCTTTCGATATTTCTCTTGACTTGTTCGTTTAATCGTTTTGTTTCAACTTCATATAATTCTGCTAAATCTCTGTCAAGCATGACTTGCAATCCTCTGATTGTATGAATCTTGTTTTTTATGCTATTTTTCGCAATCATTGATGTTTCATTCATGGCATGATAATAGGTGTTTGGTCTTTATATATTTCTCGTGGAGAAAATCGGAAATTCTACAATTTATATATCAATTAAATAGTCCTCTGAAGAAGTCCAATATTTTCCTAAATACCCCTTTTTTAGTTTCTTTCGGGGTATTGCTAATTGGTCTATCTTTGTGTTTTGAAAAGTATTAAAGAGATAACGTAGTGTTAAACAATACCGTCCATTGCATTTAATTGTTTTATTTAAAAAGACAATAGTGTTTAAAAAACTTTAAATTGTTTAATAGTATGTGTTCTATATGCGTCCCAGATGCATCCCATATGTGTCCCAAATACGTCCCAAAACAGCAACAACAAATGACCATTGTAAAATAGTAATATTTATTAATGAACTATAATCTTATTTATTTTATAAAGGGGATTATTTAATGGCGCAACGAATCGAAATAATATCTAAAAACGGAGATACGCGAGCCCAAGTAAGAAAAGAAAAACTTAATTTAAGTGGCTTTAGTGGACAAATTACAGATGTTCAACTCGTTGATGTCTATACTATTGATTCTTCATTTGATGTTTCTCAATTAGATAGGGTTGCTTCAATGCTAACAAATCCTGTTACTCAAGAAGCTTTTTTACAACAACAAATTTCCCAAAATGAATTTGACTGGGCAATTGAAATAGGTTATTTACCAGGAGTTACTGATAATGTTGCTCATACTGCAAGGGAAGGCATTGAAGATTTATTAGGTGTTAAATTAGGAGATACCGAAGGAGTATACACATCACAAGTTACTTATTTATCAGGAACATTATCGCGAGAAGAGGTCACTACTATTGCAGGATCTTTTGCAAATCCTTTAATTCAAAGGATAAGCATAAAGAATTATCAAGATTTTCAAGGTCAAGGTATGGATGTTGTTGTTCCAAGAGTTAAATTAAATACTCTACCAGGAGCAGACCTTGTTGATATATTAGATGCTTCTGATGATGAACTTAAGGTTATTGGAAAACAAGGAATAGCAAATCCTGATGGTTCAAGAAGAGGTCCTTTAGCTTTGGATTTAATTTATATGAAGACAATTCAAGGTTACTTTAGGGAACAAGGAAGAAATCCAACTGATGTTGAATTAGAATCTATATCTCAAACTTGGAGTGAACATTGTAAACATACCATATTTGCAGACCAAATGGATGAAATAAAAGATGGATTGTATAGAACATTCATAAAAGCATCAACTAAGTTGGTAAGGAAACAAAAAGGAGACAACGATTTTTGTGTCTCTGTATTTACTGATAATTCGGGAGCAATCATATTTGATGAAAATTATTTAGTAACTGATAAAGCTGAAACTCACAATAGCCCGTCGGCACTTGATCCCTTTGGTGGTTCAATAACAGGAATTGTTGGTGTAAACAGAGATGCTATGGGTTTTGGATTAGGTGCTAAACCAATAATCAACAGATATGGTTTTTGTTTTGCAGACCCAGAAGATACAAGTCTCTTGTATAAGGGAGCAGACTTTACACAACAGATGCTTTCTTCTCGTATGATTATGGACGGAGTCATTGATGGTGTTAATGTTGGAGGAAATTGTTCTGGAATACCAAGTCCTCAAGGGTTTATGGTTTTTGATGAAAGATACAAAGGTAAACCTTTGGTTTTTGTTGGAACTTTAGGATTAATTCCAAAAGAAAGTGCTGGAAGACTCTCTCATCTGAAAGAAGCTAAACCTGGAGATTATGCTGTTATGATTGGAGGAAGAGTTGGTAAAGATGGTATTCACGGAGCAACATTTTCATCAGAAGCAATGGACTTTGGAAGCCCAGCAACTGCTGTTCAGATAGGAGATCCAATAACTCAAAAGCAAATGAGTGATGCTCTAGTAAAAGAAGCAAGAGATTTGGGACTTTACACAAGTTTAACTGATAACGGGGCTGGAGGGTTATCTTGTTCTGTTGCAGAGATGGCAAGGGAATGTGGGGGATGTTATGTTAAATTAGATGATGTTCCTTTGAAATATCCTGGACTTGAACCTTGGGAAGCCTGGATTTCAGAATCTCAAGAAAGAATGACTGCTTCTGTTCCAAAGGATAAATGGGAACAATTTTCAGACCTTATGAGAAGAAGAGGTGTAGAAGCAACAATTATTGGAGAGTTTACAGATTCTGGAAAATGCGTTGTTGAATATAATAATAAAACTGTGATGGATGTTGATATGGACTTTTTACACGATGGTTTACCTCCAAGACCACTCAAAACAACTTATACTAAACCAATTCACGAAGAACCAGTTATTCCTACTCTTGAAAATTTAACAAGTTCATTACATTCAATGTTAGGAAGACTAAATGTTTCAAGTTTTGAATTTATTTCACAACAATATGACCATGAAGTTCAAGGTGGTTCTGTAATAAAACCACTTCAAGGAAAAGGAAGAGTTAATGGAGATGCAACTGTAACAAGACCTGTTTTAGATTCTGATAAAGGGGTTGTAATTTCGCAAGGAATCAATCCCAGTTATAGTGATATTGATACATATCATATGGCGGCATCTGCAATAGACACTGCTATAAGGAATGCTATTGCAACAGGAGCTAATCTTGAAAAAATGGCTCTACTGGATAACTTTTGCTGGTGCAGTTCTAACGACCCTGAACGTCTTGGACAGTTAAAAGCAGCAGTCAAAGCTTGTTATGATTATTCAATTGCATTTGGAACGCCATTTATTTCGGGTAAAGATAGTATGTTTAATGATTTTAAAGGATATGATGCAGAAGGAAATGCTGTAAAAATATCTGTTCCTCCAACTTTGTTAGTTTCTTCAATTGGAGTCATGGAAGATTCTTCAAAAGCAATATCTTTAGATGCTAAAGTTGAAGGCGATTTAATTTATGTTATTGGAGATACTTTTGATGAACTTGGCGCTTCTGAATACTTTGCGATGGTTGGAGAAGAACAATCTGGAAAAAGATACATTGGAAATAATGTTCCAAAAGTAGATGTGCATAGAAATAAGAATGCTTATGTTGCTTTATCCCAAGCAATACAGGAAGGAGTTGTTGCTTCTGCACAAAGTGTTCGTATAGGGGGTCTTGGTGTTGTTCTTGCTAAAACTGCAATGGGAGGAAAAAAAGGAATAGATGTCTCATTGGAAAATATAAGCCAAAATACTTCCAGGGATGATTTCACATTATACTCTGAAAGTCAGGGAAGGCTTGTTGTTACCATAGCACCTCAATATCGAGAGCAATTTGAAGCGACAATGAATGGAAATTCAATTTGTCAGATTGGAAAAGTTGTAAATGGTGATTCTTTTGTTGTTAAAGGAAGAGATGGAAAAGAAATTATCAATACAAATGTAAATTCATTATTACAATCATATAGATCTACTTTTGAGGATTTTTAAAATGGCACAACCAAACGTTTTGACATTGACAGGATATGGGATTAATTGTGATGAAGAAACTAAATTTGCATTTGAACAGTCAGGTGCAAAAGCAGACATAGTCCATATCAATGATTTAATTGATGGACATAAAAAATTATCAGACTACCAAATTCTTGCATTTCCGGGAGGATTTTCCTATGGAGATGATACAGGTTCAGGAAATGCTTTAGCAAATCGAATCAGGAATCATCTATGGGACGAAGTTCAACAATTTTTAGAAGGTGACCATTTAGCAATCGGAATCTGTAATGGATTTCAAGTAATGGTAAATTTAGGAATTTTGCCTGCTGTAAATGGAAATTATGGAGACCGACAAGTTGCACTTGTTCATAATGATTCGGCAAGGTATTTAGATAGATGGGTTGACTTAGAATTTCAAGGAAAGAGTCCTTGGGTTCAAGGAGTTGGTACAATTAGTGTTCCTATAGCTCATGGAGAAGGAAGATTTTATACTACAGAAGATGTCTTACAAACATTAAATGATAAAGGCTTGGTTGCAGCTCGTTATGTATCTGGAGATATGTGTGATTATCAAGAATTGAAATCAAATCCTAATGGATCTTTAGAGGATATTGCGGGGATCACAGATGAATCAGGAAGGTTGATTGGAATGATGCCTCATCCTGAAAGATCAATTAAATTTACTCATCTTCCAAATTGGACTTTACTAAAAGAACAACATAAAAGAGAAGGAAAAGAAATTCCTTCTGAAGGTGATGGTTTGAAGATATTTGAGAATGGAGTTAAATATTTTAAATAGGGGCAAACTAAAATGAAAAAAATATTGGTTATTGGTTCAGGAGGAAGAGTTCTTGGTGTTACAGGTTATTCTTCAAATGGAATCTTCGATGCACAAAAATTAGCTTATGAAGCCGTA
Organism: Candidatus Woesearchaeota archaeon; assembly: GCA_013203345.1. Taxonomy (GTDB): domain Archaea; phylum Nanobdellota; class Nanobdellia; order Woesearchaeales; family UBA11576; genus JABMQF01. Next base: position 977 of record JABMQF010000038.1, on the reverse strand, counting down.
TCAAAAATCATAAAAATCCGCCGCGAGTGTCACACCCAACCTAAAGGTAGGGGTATGACATGACACTCGCTCTGACAGGCGGATTTTTAGGATACCAAAAATTTCGACCTGAAGGTAAGGTTATTCAACCCCCTGAAAAATTTCGGTCGAAATTTTTTAGTATAACCATTCCAGATGGTTTTTCGTATAGAACAGACATAGCCGGTAAGGCTTTGAGGTAAAAATGCAACTTACACAGTTACACGACCCAAAAGATGGTCAGATGAATGTAGTTGGACTAATGTCTGGTAGTGGTTCTAATTTAAGAAAAATCTTAGATTTTGAAAAAAAATTAGAATCAGAAAGAGGAAAATCACCTTACCATATGGCTGTAATCTTCAGTGATTGTTTTGATAGCAATGCTACTACAATTGGAAAAGAACATGATTTACCAGTAGTTGTAAGAGATATTAGTGGATTTTATTCAGCGAGAGAGAAACTTCGTAGAGACTTACAAGTAAGAGCTGAATTTGATGCAGATACAGTCCAAGCATTGTCCCCTTTTGATGTGACAGTTGCAGCTTATGGAGGATATATGAGCATAGCTACTGAACCTTTGATTAACGCTTATTTAGGCATTAATGTTCATCCTGCTGACTTGTCTATTAGTGAAATGGGCAAAAGAAAATATACTGGTGACAACGCTGTTAGAGATGCTATTCTTGCTGGAGAAAAATATATTGGTTCAACAACACACATAATTGAACAAGAAGTGGATTATGGAAGAATATTAATGATTTCCTCACCTCTTGAAGTAATTTTAGGGAATGATTTTAATCCAGATAATAAAGATAGTTTAAATAAAACTTCAGATCTGAACCGGCACTGTAGCAGAATCTAGTGGTTTAAATATAAGTCCTCCTTGATGGTTTTGTAAGGTAACATCACCAAAAAGGAGGTTGATAATAATGGATGTTATACACTCGACACTTAAAAAC
>JABMQF010000037.1 GCA_013203345.1 Candidatus Woesearchaeota archaeon | reverse complement strand
GAATTAATCTGCCTCAAAAATAAAGCAATAACATGATTTATTGCTAAAAAAGAGCAAAAAACAACAACTGTCAAATAGAAATCCTGCACTAAATAACTAGCAAACTGTCAAACTTGGGTTATGAATTCTTTTATTGCAACAGGTAGATTATCTCTATTGTCCCGAAAACTAATTGCGAGGTCAAATATTTTGTTAGCTATAATGTTGTACTCATCTTCCGTATACTTAAAGAAACCATCAAAGAATTTTCGGATGTTCATAAATGATGGGAACAAGCTGACTCTCTTTGCATATTTAGTATCATGATTTGGTAGAAGACCATACAAGACAAGGTTGGTAAAATCTTTGCTTTTCTTGTCCATTGAAGAAAGTTGGTCCATAAGTTCAGCCACTTCCTTCTTCTCTTTCTTCATTAGTTCAAGATGGCTTTTTGCCTCTGCTGATTTGAGGTACTCCTCAAACTTGTCAACAAGCTCTTTAAGTTTTGAATTAATTGTCATTTCAAAATTATCCTCCTTTCTTTGCGGTTATCTCAGCAGGAATTCTATACTCTTCCCAAGTCACTTTATTATCTTTAATGACATCACGCAATTTTCTCTCAGGCGTAGAGAGCCCTGATTTACCGCTCTTGACCTCAACAAATGTGACCTCTGTAATATCTTTTTCATCCATTCCTTTGAACACGATAAAGTCAATAGGTTTGCCCATGAACTTACAATCTGTTGGTTTAAAAGGAAAGTCTGGTAAGTAAGGTGCGAGATTTTCTGAGAACTGGCCTCCTATTACTGCCCTTGACCTCTTGATAGCATCCTCACGGATCCCCGGAACCTTTTCTTCCCACTTCTTGTTTGACACCCAATTACCTATTAGGTATCCTATGAACAATACTACCAGAAAGAAGACCAGGATTACGATTACTTGATAAAACTCCATGTATAAAGCGGATGCATAAGACAGTTATAAATATATGCCTCTGACCTCCTTAAAGCAGGGATTTCGCAGGGTTCTGGCTTAAATGCAGACGTTCTCCAGAGAGATCGGGCATAAGAGGGGTTAAGGGTTAAGGGGTTAATCAATAGCCGCTGTAAAGAGATAGTCAGAGGTGCAAAATTATTGACCTTTTCACGGGCTGTGAAACTCTTTGGAGAGCGTTTGAAGAGCTATATTTTGGTACTTTCGTACCATATTCTCCTTTATAAACGCAAAACATATAAATGGAAAGTGTACGCATTAATCACTATATGGTCATTACAGATGTATTCGGAACGGAGATTCAACAGCTGATAAACGAGATAAACCCAGATGAACTTATATCAATGCATACAGAACATTCTGAGATGTTTAAGGAATAAAATGGTGGGAATAAAGTATGGTGACCAGAGAAGAAAATGGAATCCTGCCTTTGTAAAATATATGAAGTATATTGTAGGCCATAAGAACTACGAAGGAATGCCTGCAGCAATTGATGATGAAAAACAAATCAGGTGGAACGCTCCATCAAATCGTCCACCCGGTAGCAAGTGGTCAGATTTACATGACCTTAGGCTAAAGTGGTGGCGGAAAAAAGCTGCTGAAATTCACATTCCTCTTGCAGGCCATTGGATATCAAAAACTGCAAAGCGAATACATCCTGTGGGGAAGAAGCCTTGCCAAACTTGCGGTCGGGTAATGATACTCTCATATATTTACCCTACGAAAAGCACCATCACAAAATTAAACCGACACCTTCAAGACGATAAAAAGATTGCACACCATGATTTCTTAACTATTCATGAAGTTATTGATGTGCTTGAAAGCGAGGAGCTAAATGCGATTGGCATATTAAGAGAAGTGTTCCCTAAAATTCCTGCAGATATGACTTCGACGTCAAAACTGAAAACATTCTTTAATGAGAAAATAATTCCTAGCGAGCCTCAAGGAAAACTCAGTCCTGGTGCCATGTCCAATGCTCCGGACCGATTGGATGGTTTTCACACATACAACTTGTGTTGTAGGAGTGGTCAAGATACAGGTAGAGACTCTGAAAACCTTAAAACCTATATTGATGATCGCAGAGCGTTTGAACAATGGTGCCAAGGTAACTGGGCGGCGGCCAACATCCTTATGAAACTATCTGGGCGGGGGACCTGTGCAGCGTGTGGCAAAGATAAAAACATTACTGCTGACCATGTCGGACCGATATCTCTCGGCTTTGCGCACACTCCTTTTTTTGAGCCACTTTGTAGGTCATGTAATAGTAGCAAGAATAATCGCATGAATTTAGCAGATGTACTGCTGCTAATAAAATTGGAGAAAAGAGGAGTCCGAGTGATTTCGATTCATGCTAAATATTTGTGGGATTCCTGTAAAAACCAAGTGGATAGCGACGCTAAAGCACGTCTACTGTCAAAGCTATTGCGAATAAACCAGCACCATTACCTGACTCTATTAAAACATGTGCTCGACGATAAACTCCCCGACACCATTCTTCAGTTTCTTTCACCGCAATTTGCAAAGAACAAATACTCATTCGAAGGATTAAACAAGCAGACTTTCAAATTCAAAAGGATGATGGCGTCTCCAAGGTCGCCGACCTATGCTCAAAGTAAAGCCGCACGAATGATGCGAATTGCATTTGAAGCATTGGAGCACTACGGGGCAAAAGACCGGCGTAACGTCCAGTTTGTTGAACAGAAAAAATTGGCCCGGGCAGAAGCAATGATGAAAAAGGAGCTGGAAAAGGCTAAAGCTCAGAAAGACCTACTGAGAGAGAAACTCAATGTGGCCTTGTCTGAGAAAGATAGTAAGAAACGAGCGGATGTGCTCGAAAGCATATTCAAAAAACAAAGCCACTCAAATAATGATTATAGCTATGTTCGAAGGGCTATCTTGCTCTATCTTGTATTAGTAGGTAGAGTACTCAAAAAACGGTTTGATGAGAATAGAGCAATTAGAATCGGTGATTAGTCATAATTTTCAATGAATTGCTTCGCACTAATAATTCCCCTCATGAATTTTTGATATGGGTTGGTTGGTGTTTGCTTATATTCTCTGTCGCTCCCATCTTCTCCGCTTTTTAGGTCAGGCAAATCTGACAAGGCATCTTTGACACTAACGCAGTTTCTTAAACCTGTTTCGCTGTTCAAACAACATATAGCACTTGGAGGAATGAAATCTGTCCCGTCTTTCTTACCTACTAATATCATACGAGTTCTTCTTTGGGGGACTGCGTGCTGTTCAGCATAGAACTTGTTAAAAGTCACTTTTCCAGTAACAGTATTCAGTTGTTTAATTATCCTGCTAAGAATTTTACCTTTTTCCATATTTATCAATCCTGTAACATTCTCGAAAATGAACAGGTCAGGATTTGTCTCCTTAACAATTTTCAAATAGTTCTTGTACAAGTGGTTTCTATCATCATCCATGGATCGTTTATTGCCTGCGTTTGAGAAACCTTGACAAGGAGGTCCTCCCAATATTGCAAGCCGATGAGAAACTTTACTTTTTGATTTTGCTGTATCAATAATTGTTTTTGATACAGACGGGTCGCGGATATCACCACAAACAACTTCATTATGGATGTTTGCTTGATAAGTTTTTAGGAATGTTTTGTCAATATCATTAGCAATTATTGGTTTCCATCCTGCCCATATAAAACCGAGTGATAGTCCTCCGGCACCTGCAAATAAATCAATAAAGCGTCCAGGTTTGCCTAACTGAAGAGCAATACGGTACGCGAGAAGAGGGGGCACTGCATTTCCAATCTGTTTACAGATACTAGTTTTCGAACCTTGGAAGACAAATGAATCAGGAAAGCTCTGTAATCTGGCGGCTTCCCGGTATGTTAGGACTCTGTGTTGTCCGTTTGTAAAGTCAAAATGTAAATTACAACCATTTCCAGGTCTGGCAAAACAAGTCGTGATGGTATATGCTGGCTTGTCGTGTGTTAGTCTACCGTAATAAGTTGATCGACTACCTTTTCCTTCTGCAAAGCTACGCCGTATATTATCTAATCTCTTTGAAGGGATGTCCTCAGGAATATTTTTCCAATTACCTCCGGGAGGTATAGTTATGGCCATCTGGATATCAAGTTCGCTAAGTTTAGGTGCTATGTGATTAGGTATCATAGTCTATATCTCAACAGCCCATCTTTTATCACTGAGTAGCTCATTTTTTTCATTTTCTGTCAATTTGTCAAACCCTTCGATAACACTCTGGAACTCTTTCTTAGTTAGACCATACAGCTTTGCCACCATTATTTCTAAATCATACTCTTTATCAGTTTTTCCATCCAAAACTTCCAATACGAGGTTATTAAGCTTGTTATTTTCGTGTTCGAAGTTAGGTATAACTCCTGACCTGAACGTTGATGCAGAGATGTGGTTGGTTGCCAACATTGACCGCATGTTAAACTCAAATACGAGTGAAGATATTAATCCTAACAGAGATAGTAAGCTTTCTCGCTTTTCCGTGTGATTGTGCAGCACATTAAGACTGTTTCCCGTCAAAAAACCCGGAGATATTATTGTAGCGTGCACTCTTCTTTTCTGAGACGGGCGCGAAACATCCCGCCACACTATCCTAGAATATTGCGTAGAGCCAGGTAACTTTAGTTCATCACTATTCATCAGACCCATCTCAACTACTTTAGGATGCATACGAGTTATGCTTTTACCTTTGATAAATTTAACATCACCCGAGTCTACTAGTCTTTGCTTGTATCTTGTTTCATCTAATTCTCTTCCAATCCAAAACGATTCATTTTCCAGTTCTGATATTTGTCGTGTGCCTGCAGAACTTATAATTTTTGTCAGGACGGTTATTTGATCCTTATTGTATTGAACAGGAAATGCCCAGTTCAATGAGTCCAAAAAGTCTTTTGTTATCGCAATGGAAAAATCAGAAAGTAAATTCAAATCTTTATCATACTTTTGCACCTTGCACTTGGTGGCCGCCCTGCAACTAAAAACAGCAGTTATGAAAGGCTGGTCCACCCGTTCAAATAATCTTGCTTCTGCAGGATAATAATTCATAAAAGAGCACGAGTACTTATCAAACATCCATTTTCTTAAGGGTTTCGACCTGGTATCTGCAAGTAGCGATGCTGGAGATACAAATGCCACAATTCCTGTAGTTGAGCATACCTTAAGGCTTAGTTCAACCCCGAGACGTGCTAAATTGGTGCCTAAACTCGCAAAACCGCCTTTTGGTTTTGAGAGAGGATATGTTGATAGGAGAAGATGTGAGTACTCTTTCAGCCTTGTTTTATACTGTAAAACGTGCTCTTCTTCAGCCGATTCAACAATGTGTTTCTGGTCAATCTTCAACATAGCCCAGGGAGGATTTGTAATTACAATATCATATACTTCTGAGTTTTTTAATCCGTAGTGTACGAATGAATCTTTTCTTTTGAACTTAAACTCGATGTTATTTTCACCAATCTTGGAAAGATTCGCTTTGGATTCAGATATGTTGGAACTATCAGAGTCAATTAATGTTGCCTTAATTTTTGTGCTGATTCCATTATCTCTTAACTCCTTGATGAGTAGCTTTATTAGTCTCCCATCACCGCAAAAAGGATCGCAAATAGATATTTCTTCTGTTTTCACATAAGATTCTAAGAACTGCTGAACGGCTTGCTTGACAAGATGTTTGCCAACAACTTCTGGAGTGAAAAACTTTCCAGATAGCCTGCCATCTTTAATCAGGTATTCATCCTCAAATGCCTGCATTTCATCAATAAATTGGTTTGATTTCATTTTCCCCTTTTTTTTAAGCTATTAAGAGCGTTATATTGCTTGTTTATTTAATTAACTCTTTTAAATGCCTTATGGAAGTATGTCCAGCGGGTTGTGCGGTTCATACCAGCAAACATTTATAAATCTCGTAAGATTATTGTATTCTTAAAGAGGGGTGAATATACAGATTAACCTCTCTTGAATCGGGTTCTTCTGGAAAAAGAGAAAATGTCAGATGATAGAAAGTTTTGGGAAAATCTCGAAATCAACTATAAGGGTTTCAAAGAAGATTGGAATAACGAACAATTGAATCTCCAGAAATACCTTAACAAGCTAGATATAGCTTTCTTAATTGAACTTTGTGATATTATCGGTATGAGCTATGGCACTTTAGGAACTCAAGAGAAGAAAAAGGAATTAGTCAAAAAAATCATAGGGCTTAAATCTGCATTGGAATTATGTTGTCTGTACAAATTCTACCGTGGAAAAATTAACATTGTAAGAGAGAGGTGTCAAAATGCTTCCATGAAACTTCTTTACACCCAACTTCCGTTTCTTGGTCTTGTCAAATTGTTCTATGAGGATCCTGATAATCTAAGCGAAATAAGAATTGATTATCATTGGAGAATAAATTCGAGTAGAGGCTTGAGATTCAGAGCATCAATACCTCTTAAGGAAGAGTTCTTCTCCAATTTTGACAAAAAGATGCGAAGTATAGCGGGTAAACTTACAAAGAAAACTCGGAAAGGATTTAAGCATAAATATCTTGGAAGTGTCAAGCGAGGTAACAAACTATTCTGTCTCATGTTCAGGCAGACTGCTGACAAGATAATTCGTAATATTGATAGGAACAAAAGAAACAAGACCGCGAGTGATATGTTAGTCATGCTTGATTTTGATAATGATGCATTGGAAATACGATGCAAGAACGATACTGAGATTAATCGTACTAAATTATTTATGGAAAATGCATTCAGGATATATTTTGCTGCTCCTCGTATTGATGAAGAAATGATTTTTGATTCAACCAGAGTCCAGACTTCAATGAGAGGTGATGTTTCAACAGCGAGTACCGGCCTGAACCTTATTGGCGCAGAGTTTAATCGTTCTCAGCTGCAAGGTAACGTACCATTATCTGTTCCCTATAATTTTTCTAATCGAGATGTCTCGAGAGCAATATCTCAGTTAGAAGAAATGCATATTGTAAATTTGGATAATATATCCTACATAAACAGCTTCAGCTTTGTTTTTGAAAATAAGTTAATGATTGTTACGGTGAAAACCTCAAAAGAGGACGTTTGTTTCACGCTTGAAAAGGGAGGTCATGATGATGACTATGTCCGGAGATTTTCTGACGTCTTCGAGGAGTTTTCAGGTTATAAACTCAATCACCATATTAAACTTTGTGAGAGCGAAGTAGACAAGGAATCTCTTATGAATACCATATTTATGTCGGATCGTTTAGACAACCCCCATGATATAGAAATAGAAATGGTAGATAAGCTAAAGAAAATTGATGTCATCAAGGCGAAGGAAGTGCAGAAAGCTCAATGCACCCACTGTAAAAAACGTTCCGCATATTATGATAATAACCCCTGTCCTCATTGCGGTGACCAACTTAGACCATATAGGAATTATTATGAGGTCGACATTAACGAAAAAGGAATCAAAGAGTTTCTGTCAGGCCTTCTCGCAAAAGAAGGAATAGAACTTATTAATCCTGCAGCTTCAAGAAAGGTTGGTCGTAGAACTTTCAGTCTGATGGAAGTTGAGATTGAACATAGAAAAGCATTCATTCTTATATGCCTCAAACCTCTGTCGGCAGAGATTGCCTCATACTTCAAATGTTCTGCGATGCCTCTGCTTATTGTTAATGTAGGAGTAACTTTGGCAGAAGGTCTTATTGATATGAACTATCTTTCTCAAATTAGCCTTAGTCAATTAATACTAAATGTCGAAAATGCGGTTAAGGTTGACTTGAAAGGAAAACTCAAAGAGATTGTACAAGAGAGTAATAGCACCATAGTAAGCAGGGCCAAAGACTCTGAGAAAGGAATGTCAAAAGGTATAAGATCGCCTGGCAATTACTCGCCCAGATTGTTCGAACATGATTCATATAACATCATTAAGTTGGCTCTTCGTAATGCTGAGAAATGGGGTGTTGAGATGAGTTTTGTCGCGTTACCCGAGGGCATATCCAGTATTGATTATTCTGACAAAAGAGGTAAGATAAAAAATCCTTTTGTATGGGACTGTAAATTGGCTAAAAAAGAAAAACCATACAATCTTAATATGGACGAAAAAAGAAAAGTGTGTGATTATATTAGAAAGATGAAGAAGCACCCATCTTTGACCGCTTTTGGTCAGGAGCTAAAATACTTTGTGCTTGTCTCAAACAACATATCAGATACGCAGATGAAAAACGCAGCTGTAGAAATTAAGAAAAGTGTGCGGTGGAAAGGACATCTCGTATTATTGGAAGCTAAATCTTTGATATTGCTCTATAAATCACTAGACAAACACTATGTTGTGGTAAGAAACAAACTGGATAACTTCTTTAAAGATTTGCATGGCCTCTTTAATTCCAAGAATGAAGACGGCTACGTAAGGATTGTGCCAGAACACGTTCGAAACCTATTTGCCAAATATGAGTAGATTATAATATATTATTTTAATCTGGAATGTTTAAACCCTTATTAAGTCACCCCTCTGTAAGGCCTGAATTCATTTTGAAAGTCCAGCTTCACCAAAGAACTTTTTTAGGATTTTAACAAGCTTTTTGACTCTGATTTTTGCATTGGGGTGGTAGAAGTCAAAGTAAACTGCTCCTCTGTGTTTGAAGTAGTAAAAAGAATCACCCGAATATGTGAATTTTCTCACATCTGATTTCTTTATCAGGTTTCGACAAACATATACTCCCCTGACAATGCTGAATGTCCCTCCGCATAGTATCACAGAAGGTTTAATTATTTCAATCTCCTGATACCACATATCAAATTCTTTTTTTGCGGCTGTTTTAATGTCATTATAATCAGAAGATTCTGCTCCAGCACCTTTTTTGAGGTTTACCCAAGCTATTTGCTTAACATATGGTGCGAGTGTTTCAATAGGGATGTCATTATAATCAACATCAGGGAATCCGTTCAGAATGGCATAAACAAACTTAGGCACATTCCACCACGATTTGGCATTAATGGGCCAACGACCTTTCTCAACCGCTTCATCGGCAAAAATAGCACCTAGCTCAGCCACATTAGGAAAGTCACCTTCATCAGCATCCACTTCTTTCAGAAGGAACATGATTTTAGTCTTGGACTTGGCATATCCTTTTTCATCTACAAGACCATCTCCAAAAGGCACATTATACTTTTTGAATATACTGTCTAGCTTCTTTGCTACTGATTTACTTTCCTGCATATAATTCACCTCCTTTTCAGGACAACTTACCACACCTGTGTGGGATTTACTTATAGTTAAATGTTACCACAACTACGTGGTATGTCTGGTAGAACAGCATTGGAAATCAAGAAGCTCATCCTTTCAGCTTTAGCAGACGGCAGGGTTTATCATTGCCCCAGGACCATAAACAACCCTGACTTTGAAATCACTGAGGGATTATCCTCACCATCAAACAAAAGATCCATTCTGGAGAAAGAAGATTGCCTGCCTTGCTCTGTAAACACATTATGCGGCGGCGGATGCGTTGTCCAGCAAAAGTATTATCCTGATCTGGACTGCAAAGAGTATGCCGCATCAGTAATTTCAGAATTCATCGATCTGATGAAAGACAAGATAATGGAAAGAGCGGATCCACACAGGATCACCCCGATAAATGAATTGTGGTAAAGGATAACCACACCTATATGTCGAAGGGAGACAAACATCACAAATTTAAAAATATGCAGGTTTTGATTTAAAAAGCAGTTCTATTCACAGAATAGGCCCATTTCTTTCAAATGAGATTGACTTGTCTCCACCACACAAATCAATAAATACCACGGCAAACAACCTGATTCTGTTCTGGAGGTCTTAATATGCGAATCAACACAATCAGCACAATAATAATATCAATAACTGTTCTTGCACTACTTATGCTAGCGGGATGCCAGCAGAACCTGTGCTATCCACCTAACGAGATAATCGGCAACAAGTGCTGCGTGGATGAGGATGGAACTGGTGTCTGTGACTTTGATGAGATAGAATCAGAGGAACCTGATGAAAAAGATGATACAGGAGCACAAGATACAGAAACACAAGAACAGAATGAGATGGGTGCTGATGCCAATGATGATTCGGAGCTTGAGATAGATGAAAAGATAGAAGAAGTGGAAATAGATGACACACAGACAATTGAAAATGTAGAAGAAAAAGAACCTGAACAGCCCACTCCTGGAACATACCTTTCTATTGATGATATTGTAATGTATCGAATATCAAGAGACAAAGGAATGGTTGATGTTATGACATATACTGTAAACAATCTTGGCAGTGAAACAATAGAGCCTGTAGTCGAATTTTCATTTGATAAAGGTAGAATCGGGGAAAGTGATGTCAAAGTAGAGAAAGAATACCTACTCTCACCTCTAAAACCTGGTGAGCAGCGCACTATAACAAAAAGTATGGGAGTAAAGTTCTCAGGAATAAATCAGACAAAAGACATAAAGATGTCAATATACCACAAATTCAGCGCGCCAAGAAAAAATCTTGAAGTTATTGAGATGAAAGTAATTCCCATAGACTACATGGAAAGCCTTGAGATATTTCCATATGGACTTCCAGAATACAGATAATCACGCCTTCCTGAATGAATAATAAGCACCGACTGCCACGAACACAAGGAGTGCAAACAGCACGATTGTCGCGTACTCTACAAACTGACTGCTAGTCTCAAGACGCTCCACATTCTCAATAACAACAGATATATTTCCAGGAAGTGACTGATTAGACCGCTCTTCTGTGATGGGAACAGTAATCTCTATATCCTGCAAAACCTCATCTGATGCAGGGCCATCTTTATTCACAGGAACATCTTTTGGAATACTGACTTTTGAATTATCCTCAGATTTAACATGCCTATCACTCTTCGGCAGCACAGTAATTATAACACGATCATCGCCACGCTTAGTCTCCTCCTCACTTTCAAGAAGGATGTACAAAGTATACTTCTTCGAGTTAGCATAAGAAGGACTGCTTATTGTAAGATTCTCCACGTGCTCACCAGACTTATTGTAACTGAACACCTTGCTCTCACAATCCCAGCCCACAGGGCACTTGTCAATGTAAGCAGTCACATTATCAGGGCTCAGACGGTCATGATTTTCAATAATGAAAACTATATCAACATCATCTCCAGCAAAAACACTGTAAGAACCCGGAGTCTCCTTAACATAGAAAAAATCATTGTCAGCCGCAGCTACCAATGGAATCAACAACAAAATTATCAGCATAATCCTCAAACAAACCACCCTAATCATGGAAAGCGTGCTGAATCTCGCTCTGAATATTCTTTAAAGCTCCATGCAAAGCACTCGCAAGATCCCAATTACTTGCTTCATCTCCTTTGCAGCTCTCAAAAATCCTTGTAGGAGCTAAAGCCCTTATCATTATCTCATATTTGTGCCTATGACCTTCTTTTTTATGGGTCTTTATATGGACAACAAGAGACGTCATATTCTTCAGAGCCTGCTGGATCTTATCATAATACTCTTTTGTGATGGTCTTGACCATCTCCTGATCAACAGGGTCAAGCTCGCTAAGTCCATTGAACTGGATAGATTCCATTAATATCACCAAAACAGAAGATATAGACAGGACTATTTATAGTTTTCCAGAAAAATAAAAAAGAAAAAAATAAAGAAAAAAAGTGCTTATATTTTCAGTATAAGCTCTCCTACTTTGCTGTGCTCAAGAGTTGTCTGTGTATTGATATAATCAACATACAGTGCTCCCTTGAACTTACCAGCAGGCAGATTAGGTGTAGGTATGCATGTAAACGTATCTTTCTCACCATCTGTAAGAACATTATCGCCGGTAGCCGTACAAGCCAATGTATAGCCCGTAGCATTCGCAACGACAGTCACGTTACTCATATCAAAACCTGCACTGTTCTGTATAACTAGAGATACACTCGTAGTTGAACCTGTGAAGTCCAGACATGCTATACCCGAAGGTAATGTACATTTCTCTGGCAAGAATCTGTCAGGAGACAAAACACCGAAATATGCTAATGCTCCGATAGCCGCCAATACAACTAAAATGGCCCAACCAAAGGTCATCAAAAACTCCATAGCAGCTTGAGCTTTTTTCTTCATAAACATTCTTTCACCTCTTTGGGGGGTTTATTAAATTAAATATATAGCTCGATTAAAGGATGAGCGCTTTTTCTGTATATAAATGTTACGCATTGAGGATGATTTAAACCGGGATTTTTGTTATATTAACTGCCAGAAAATTTAGGAGTAGTCGCAATTCTGATTGTGTAAATAGCACAAATCCTGTCTGTGTTAGCAACAATTAGGGTAATAACAACAAATCCAACAACAACCCTGTCTGTGCTGCTGCTGCCACCTAGCGAGCGAAAAGGAACGACAGTAAGAACCATCGCAGTTGGGCGAATTACATCAAAAATCACATATGTGCGAGCGTGGCAGCAGTGATTGCTCAGTCAGGGAAAAACTGCTAAGTCAGAATATTTGCAGTGTTGATGTCAGTAAAGCTAAGAAACATAACACTCAAAATACTAAAAACTCATCAAAAGAATCAATAACAATTGGTTTTCTTCGGGAAATGAGAATTTAGCCCAAAAGCATCTTTGTCAAACTGAATAATTACCTTTGCAAAGGAGGGATTATCACAATTTAATTGACAGAGCAAAACTACAGAATTATTGCATATAGTATTATTTATTTATTTTTGAGTTTTTCTTTTTTCTTCTCAATATTTCTATTATTAATATTATGGATCCAAGAACTAATATACCTATCAAAGCATATAGCACATAAGACATTTCAAAACTTCTTTCTTTCTTAATTACAATAGATATATTATCTTCGTATCCTATTTTTTGTCCTTCAAGTCTTGTGTTGATTGAAGATTGGTAATCCATTTTTTCGAGATCAGTCATATTAGGTGTTATTATCATAATTATTTCTTTTTCTGTATCTGGTTCAACAGTAATAATATTTTTAT
>JABMQF010000036.1 GCA_013203345.1 Candidatus Woesearchaeota archaeon | reverse complement strand
GAATCAGGGATGTTATGAAAACAGCAAAGATAGAGGCAACAATTGTAAGAGGTAAGCAAGGGATAAAGGTATCATATGTGGAATAAGTTTAAATTACTGGGAATTGTATTTATAATTGCAGCTTTTTTAACCGGTTTTTATGGGGTAAATACTTTTCATAAAAACATAGAGTTGAAGAAGAACATAGAAGACTTCAGAGCAGAGATTTTCGCGCTTAAGAAAAGCATGGAAAGGATTAGAGCTTTACCTAAAACAGAAAAGGGAAAGAGCATAGATGTATTGTTTAATAAGCTTTGCAAAGAGCTTTCGCAAAGCTGTGAATTACTTAAAATCAATTATGGGTTACAAGCTGTCGGTTCGGTTGTTAAAGATGTAGGGAAGAAAAAGTTTATAGAGACAAAAGTCCAGGAAGAAAGGGTGCCTACGCTTAATTATGTTGTTAATAGCGAGCTTCCTGGCGTTAAGAAATTAGGATTGCAATTTACCTATGAGATAACACAGGGGAATATTATAAGTTCGTTTTATATTCTAGAGATATTACAGAAATACCCTGCGTTAATTAAGGAATTAAGGATAATAAACGGGAAATATATTCTTAATTTTGATTTATACGGGCTGGAAAAATTATCAATAATATCAGGAGGGTGATATGAGGAAAAGAAGCGTTTTGGGGATAGCGGGATTGTTTGTTGCATTGACAGTGATTGTGTCTATGCCAAAGACAGGGATATGCGAAGAACAGCAAAAGCAAGCTGAGGAAAGCAAAAAAATATACGACACAAAACCGTTAATCAAGCTGGAAGAGGAGATTTCAACTGAAGAAAAGCAGCTTAAATTACTTGAGATAAAAACGCAGAAGAAGAAATGCGAAAGAGAAATCAAAGAAATCGAGGCGCAAATACAAGAGATTGAAAGCATGACTGGTGAACAGGCAGGGACTGTTTACCAAAGACGGAAAATTAAGCGAGGCAAAGAAGGAGGAGACGTTAATTGGTTATCAAAGGCATATCTTAAAATGATGTTTAAAAAACAGAATGTGAACTACGCCATGATATCATTCAACGAAAGAGAAATTACGGTTAAAGAAGGCGATAGTTTTGAGGGTTATAAAGTAGAAAAAATCACAACAGATTGCGTTGTGTTAAAAGCAGGCAAGATTATAGAGAGGATATCGTGGTAAAAAGAATACATACAATCCCGTTAGGGCAATTGCTGTTAGAGCGGAAAGAGGTTTCAGAGGAAAATCTTGCAGTTGCGCTTAATGAACAAAAGGGGACAGGGAAAGCCCTGGGCAACATATTAATTGAGAAGCACTTTGCTTCTGAAGAAAGCGTATATAAAGCCCTTGCTGATCAGATGGGATATAAATATCTTCCTACTCTTTCAATTGATTTGGTTGACACCAAGGTGTTAGCTCATTTAGACACCAATGTTCTTAGAAAGAAGTCTGTTGTGCCAATCAGGCATAAAGGAAGCACATGTTTTGTTATTTCAGATCCAAGCGATGATTTGGTAATTAAATATATATCAGATCACGGATATATAAGTTACAAAAGGCTGCTTACAACACCGGCAAATATTGATTCCCTCTATTCAGAGATAATGGTAAGCGACAGAAAGACCGTTGGGAAACAGATCAGCCAAATGCAAAAGGAGGGAGTGGATCATGAAGAGGGGGAACTTGTAAGTTTCGTGCATGAGATTTTAGATATAGCAATAAGTAATGATGCAACAGATATTCACTTTGAGCCAGAAGGGCATACAGCAAGAATAAGGATTCGTATAGATGGCATTCTATATGAGGAGCCTCACCTTCAAATTGGCAAATATGATCGCTTGGTAAATGTGCTCTATGGTATGGCCCAGGTAACGGTTTCAGAATTCAGGAAGTTCCAGGATAAGCAATTTACTACAGAAACTACCATGGGAAAGAAAGTAGATGTAAGGCTTTCGTCAATTCCTACTGAACATGGAGATCGAGCCTCTATAGTTTTGCGGCTGCTCAATAGGGAGAGGTCTTTGTCAGCCATTGGCAAACTTGGTTTTTCAAAGGATAGCTATAACAAAATACAAAAAGTGATTGAGTTTCCGTATGGGATGGTAATTTTTACAGGACCTACTGGAAGCGGTAAAACAACCTCTCTATATTCAATACTTCAGGAATTAAGGGGTCCAAAAATCAAGATTATCACGATTGAAGATCCAATTGAAATTGATATTTCCATGGTGCAGCAGGTTCAGATAAACGAGAAAGCAGGAATAACGTTTCCCGAAGCATCAAGAAGGTTTCTAAGGCATGACCCGGACATAATATTAATAGGAGAAATCAGGGATAAGGAAACTGCTGAGGAGGCTATACGAGCTGCAATGACTGGTCATAAGGTTTTTACGACACTGCATACAAACAGCGCAATAGACTCTATATCAAGATTTCTGGATCTGGGCGTTTCCAGGTGGAATCTTGCAAGTTCTCTTTTGGCTGTTGTTGCGCAAAGATTGATCAGAGTTCTATGTCCTGATTGTAAAATAAAAGACGATATTAGTAAGTATAAAGAGCTAAATATTGAGAACAGCAAAACAATATATAAAGCCAATAAGAAAGGCTGCAAGAAATGCAATAGTAGAGGATATAAAGGCCGAACAGCTGTATCAGAAGTATTTATAATAGATGATAAAATAAGATCCGTTATATCTAATTCTTTTAATGTTGATGAACTTATTAAAGCAGCAAAAGAACAAGGATACAGAACCTTATTTGAAGATGCAATAGGCATATTGAAACAAGGGAAAACAAGCGTTGAGGAAATTAAAAGAGTAGTGGGGGTGATGTAGAGATGTTGTCGTTTAATTACAGAGCTGTTTCGAGCGCTGGGATAATAGTTGCGGGAAACATAGAAGGAACTTCGCATAGAAGCATTAAGAAAGGATTAATAAAGAAAAACTATCAGATTTTATCCCTATATCCAAATATAGTTAAGAGTTTATCATTGCTTTTTAAAAGACGACAGATGAGTAGAAGCTCTTTAATTGACTTTTTCGGAGAGTTGGGCGAGTGTTTAAATATGGGAATGGATCTACTTGCGAGTCTTAAGATGATGCGGGAAACAACAGTGGATAATATAGTAAAGAGAGTTTGTGTTCTTGTTGATGAGAGCATACGAAACGGATTTACTTTGGCAGATGCTTTGAAAAGGACAAATGTTGTTCCAACGATCAGCATTGCAGCTGTTAGGGTTGGGGAGAAAAGCGGTGATTTATCTAAGTCGTTGAGGGATTTAAAAGAGACGTACAAAGTAGAGCAAGAATTTGTATCAGAGTTAAAGCATGCTGCAACATACCCTCTGGTTGTAATTAGTTTTTTGTTTATGGTGATCATATTTGTTGGGTTTTATGTAATTCCTAAGCTAGAGCCACTTTTTGCAATCAGCGGTGGTGGAAACTTCATGACAAAGGCGCTTTTGCTTCTCTCTTTTGTGTTAAGAAAATTTTGGTGGCTTATAGTTATAGCTCTTTTTGGCTTATATTATTTAATTGGGGTTTTAAAAGAGCGGTTTTCAAAACAATTCTATGAAAAACTTTATAGGTTTTGGCTGGTTGGAGTAATGGCAAAGGAAACTGCGATTGCAAGAGCATTTCATAATCTTGGCTTACTAATAGAAGCAGGAATCCCTGTCTTAGATGGATTGAATATTGTTGTTGAGAGCATGCCATATAAATACATATGCGCCAAACTCAATAAAGTCAGAGAAAGGCTTTTAATGGGTGGGTCTTTTGGCGAAGTGCTTAATGACGGAT
>JABMQF010000035.1 GCA_013203345.1 Candidatus Woesearchaeota archaeon | reverse complement strand
TTTTTAAGTGTCGAGTGTATAACATCCATTATTATCAACCTCCTTTTTGGTGATGTTACCTTACAAAACCATCAAGGAGGACTTATATTTAAACCACTAGATTCTGCTACAGTGCCGGGAAGCATAGAAGGATTAAATACCTGCACAAATCTTATAAGCATTAATTCTCTTAACAAATAAAAAGAGGTCTTAAAATGAAAAAAATCATATTCACTTGTGTGTTGCTTATTTTACTTGCGGGATGTGTAACCACAATAAATACACGCCCGGAAAAATGCATCTTGCCTCCAGGCGTTGATTGCCTTGAGTTCTCAGGTTCAAAATCAGCCATAACAATGATTCTCCAGAACAGTGCAGGCTTTGATATGGAAGAAGTATCTGTTCATGTCACCACAACCACAGCTAAATATGAGTGTAATGATATTGCAGGTGATGCAATTTTGAAAGATGGTGAAAAAGATACATTCACTTGCGCAGGACTTAATCTTTCTGAAGGACTGATGAAAAGCATACTTGATATTGATTACACTAACGCACAGACAATTCTGGCACATAGAAAGTCGGGGGAATTGAACCTTGAAATATCTTAAGAAACAATAACCATCAGGATGTTATGAAGTTATTGATGAATTCCTTTGGGTTTTTGTTGTTGTATAATACTGCATGTACTTCTCTTAGTAACTTGGCTTCTATTCTGTGTTGTTCTAGGAGATCATATACCACTGCTGTTGTTATGTATCCTTCAATAGACTTATTGCTTCTCTTCATTGTCTCAACAGCTTCGTTGACATCCAGGCCTTTGCCTATTGTCTCGCCGAACTCTCTGTTTCTTGACGCACCAAAACATGTAGTCATAAGATCTCCGAACCATGCATGACCACCAGGACCGAATGTGTCTTCTTTTGCGCCCATTGCAACTGCAAGAGACTTCATCTCTTTTGCTGCAGCAGAGACAAATGCTGATTTAGAACTTTCAGCATAACCAAGACCGTTAAACAGTCCTGCACCAATCGCAATAACATTCTTGAATTAATATAGGCGTTATTTACAAGGTATATCCACCATCTACAACAACAGTCTGACCAGTAAGTCCATCACTTTCTATGACAAAAATTACAGCATCTGCGATTTCTTCAGGTTTGACAAGTCGCCCTATCGGAGTATTCTTTACAATGTTATCAATGAATTCCTGGGATAGGCTTTCTCTTAATAATGATGTTTCTGTATACCCTGGCGCTACAGAATTAACTTCAACTTTTCCTTTTAGCTTTTTTGCAAACGCTCTCGTATATGCTTCAACTTCCGCCTTAACTCCGCTGGCCAGAATAGAGTCTTTATCAGGTTCAACCCCATAAATAGAAGATATATTGATGATTTTCCCAGTCTCCATCATTTGCGAAGCAAAAAGAGTACATAAAAAATAACCATAACCATTAAGTTTATGAATCTTAAAATAATTGTCACAATCTATTGAATCTTGACGATAAATTCCTGCATTGTTAACAAGAATATCTAATCGTCCTTGTTCTCTATTAATAGTTTCAAAAATTTTTCTAACTTCTCTTTCAGAAGAAACATCCCCATCAATATATGACGCGTTTAATCCATGTTGCTTAAGTTCTGCTTGAAGTTTAATCCCTTCATCTTTCGAATTAAGAGAATTAAAATAGACAATAGCCCCCAATTTACAAAGACGATCTCCAATAGCTTTTCCGATTCCTCGTGTTGATCCAGTAACTAATACAACTTTATCTTTGATTTTCATATTAAAAAAGAAGAAAACTAAGCAGCTTTTTCTAAATCGAAGATACTTTGTCTTGTTCCTCTGATTTTACCATCAGGAAGAACTGTCACAAATCCCTCTGGCAGCACTCTTTCATCGTGATTTTCCCCCAGAACAGGAACGTAACGTGCAAAATCTTCAACAAATATCTCCCCAAATTTATCTTCTAATCTCTGCTTCTTTTCTACAATTACCCTGTTTAAATCCTGTTTTGCATTCCCCAACACTCTCCCAACATATTGCATTGGTCGAACTAAAAGACTAGATTCAGTTAAGTATGCAATTCCTACCAGTCCTTCTAATTCATCAAGATGATTGGCTGAAATTGTGGCGCTTATCTCAACAGGCACACCAAGTCCCCTCATATAATCAATAGCTTGTCGTGCAACTTTCCACGAGCCATCTCCACGCCTTGCATCATGTGAATATGGACTCGCACTATCAAGACTTATCTGAACTCTCTCCAACTTTTGAAGCATATCGCTACTTTGGCTATTGAGTCGTAGGCCATTGCTCAAGATACTAGTTCTCAATCCTCGGTCTAATGCGTAGCCAATGAGTTCTGGAGAATCATTTCTAGCCATGACTTCGCCACCAGTAAACAATGCGCTTTCAGCCCCATACTTCTGAGTTACATCTATTGCCTGCTTCCACTCATCAAGTTTTAACTCACTATGCATCATAACCCCCGAAGCATTGAAACAATAATCACATCGGAGATTGCAAGCTCGAGTTACCTCTGCCGTGAGGTGCACAATTTTATTTGGCTCATATTCCATCATTTAGTTCACCAACCATATTAGAGCACAACTCAGAAATAAAACTTTCTTTCAAATTTTACACAAAACAGATAAATATATAAAGAATATTAAAGGTTATGTGACATAATGGGCAAATTAGACCTCAAAGATAGAAAAATATTGTACGAGCTTGATCTCAATGCTAGACAAACAGATTCAGAAATAGCCAAGAAAGTCGGCTTAAAAAGGGATTCTGTCAGATATAGGATCAACAAACTTATCGAAAATGGCCATATTAATTATTTTATGACCATTCTAAACTCTATGAAATTAGGCTATACTTGGTACAGGACATTTTTCAAATTTCATAATCTGACATTAGAGAAAGAAGAAGAAATTATTGAATATTTGAAAGAGAGAGCGAGTTGGATCTCAAAAGTAGAAGGTACTTGGGATTTGAACACAGGCATTTTTGTCAAGAATGTTTATGAGTATAGAGATTTAATTAATCAATTCCTATTGAAGTATAGTTCATTCATAGAACGTTATGATGTTGCTATTGTGACAAGAGAATGGAGTTATCACAGAGATTATCTTCTCAATAAGAGACAGAAAACATCAAAACCAATTCTCATGGGATTTGATCCTCAAAAAAAATACCAGACAGAAACGATTGATGAAACTGATTATAAAATTCTCAAAACAATCCTCAAAAATGCCAGAATAAAAACAATCAATATAGCAAGAGAACTAGAGACAACAGAAATGGTTGTACGCTACCGATTAAAAAGACTTATTCAAAATGGCATCATCATCGGCTTCACACCATTTCTTAATATTCACAAATTAGGATACATTTATTTTAAACTTTGCCTAACTCTACAAAATCTTACTCCAGAAAAAAAGAAAAAGATTGTAAATTATATCCATCAACACCCAAATACTGCCCACATGACTGAA
>JABMQF010000034.1 GCA_013203345.1 Candidatus Woesearchaeota archaeon | reverse complement strand
GACTTCGAAGGCGGTGAGATTGCTGGCTTCCCTAATGAGTATGGTGAGCACCTAGACAGAATTGAAATATTAAACCCCGAGGGCGTGGTCGTCTATGAGGGTGGTGAGTGCGCAACATATTTGGGTATTTCTCCTGCACCTGGTGAACCACCCGCTTGTCCAAATCCTATTGGCAGCATATTTCCAGTTGGAATTATAGAAGTCAATGATTTTATTAAAATAACTTTTTGGGATCCTAGCATAGCACCTGTTCCCCCAGGCGACTACACCCTAATCCAACACGTCTCTGCTGAAAGAGAATCTTTTTATGATGATCACCCTTATGGTGCATGGTTAGGATACGAAACAACCTGTCACGGCGGAAAGCCAATGATAGGAAGTCTGCATTCTTTTGAAGAAGTAGAGATTGAGGATCCTATTTTAGGTGATACAATACCCGACTATGAAGGTTCAACACCAGAATCAGCATATAATGCCTGGTGGAATGATGTTGTAAGAATGAATTTTCAGCGTCGTTGTAGTGGTGATCGTGGTAATATTTGTTCTGGTCCTGCAGGTATCAGTTTTATGAGTATTGAGGATTGTTGGGATATGAATGAGTATGGTACTGGTGAGTTTAATTCTGTTACTGGTAAGGAGATTACTGAGTTTAGGGATTATGGTGAGGTTGAGTCTTGTAGTGGTCCTAGTCCTGTTCTTATTAATCCCATTGAGTTGGTTGATCCTATTGGTCCATGTACTGGTGATGATGATTGTATTGGTGAGTGTATTGAAGGTTTGTGTTATCCTATTCCTGTTGATCTTAGTTGTCATAGGTTTACTGGTACTGCTGAAACGCCTATAAGTTTTGAAACAGTTTGGAACCTTCCAAGAATCCATCAACCCGACACTCCAGCGACAGGAATCTGCAACCCCAACAGAGCATGTGGCGACACAATATATGATTTCGACCCAGCAAACGAAGATGGCGCTTTGATTCTATCCCACGCAACCTGCAACAACGGTGTATGCAGTCTAGCCACAGAAAGCGCAAACTGCGAAAGATTTAATGGCTTTGAGACAAAAGAAATGTTAAGATATTTTTGTGATATCGAAGACCTTGATCCAAGCTACGGCGAGACAGAAGGTGGCCTATTCACAAGCAGTTTCCATTGTGTGAATGATGGTGAAGCTGACTGCGATATAGATCCCGAAACAAGAACCGATCCAGATGATGATCCTTTCTACTGCGAAGCCTGCGACCCGCGTTCAGGTTTAACCATAACAATGCCCCGCGAATTAGCCGGCGGATGGACTGGCACCACCTGCTGCGGTGATGATTACGGCGAAGGCGGTTTCCCTTATGGTACGAGCACAACAAGAACAATAACAAGCAGGACAGGCGAAAGAGTTCAGGTATGGCCTGCAAGAAGAACATCAACAATCGGAGCCACAGCAGGCCGCCACGGCGATGAGATCTGTGATGATTATATTGACATAGGAAATAGTGGAGATTATTTTTACGATGAGCGTGGTGACGGCAGCGACCCATTCATCGACAACGATTGTGATGGTCAACAAAACTGCTGGGATACAGAGTGTTACAATCCAGATGTCGGACTTCCAAAAACAGGCGTGAGAGGAGGGTACTGCTGTAAAAACCTTAATTCAGTATGCCTTGACACCTTCGAAAGCCACCTCCTAAATACTCGCCTTGTAAGTTGTGTCGACCAGGAATGTAAATGTAATAACATACGAAGTGAAAGTATTTGCACATCAGAAGATCCTTGTGAAGTTCCTTATTCTGCACTCATATCAGGTTTTACCACTTGTGTTCCATTAGGTGCAACAGACCAAAAATACATCCAATTTACTGATTGGCCAACAGGTACAACTAGTGTAAATGTAAACATTGATGCGCGAATAAATACAATGTCAGGGAATTTTTGCAATAACGTAGGTGTCTGTATCGGTACTGACTGTAATGCAATAATCAGGGCTGATGAAGAATTTGCTATCAACAAAGATAATGTCATAAACTTTAAATCAGGAAACTCCAAAGATTGTCATCTAAACATGATAATTGCTTGACATAAGAACTAAAAAAATATTTGAAAAGATTTCAAAAATCAATCACATAAACATCAGCCTGGATAAGCTGGATGTCATCCCTTTCGAGAGCATCCTCAACACAAGTCCATGAAGGATTAGGATTGGAAAGACCCTCTCCCTGATAATAATGTCTTATCATGATTTCATCCTCATCCGAGGTGTTTCTCAGCCTTCCCACAACAATGCCCAAATCAGCAGGATTATAATCCATATTGACTTCTGTAATCCCTACAGCGCTACCATCGGTGTTGGTTGTTGGAACATAATCATCTATCCCTGCAAAAGCATAGTCCATAAAACTATTATGAACCTCAACACGACAGGATTCTCCTGCAGAATCAACAATTAATGCAGACATATACCTATCAAAAGGGAAATCTACCGTTTTATCTGCTGTTTCTCCTGTATCAGTATTTAGTGCAACAATTGTCACAGAGCAATCTCCCCATTCTCCGGGACGATTAAAAAAATATACATCAGAATCCAGTTCACCAAAGGAATCCTCAGGAGGTCCTCTTATGAAGTAATCTTCCATACCCCTTGCAAACCAATCTGGACTTAAATCACGTATAGAGTATTCCATGTTTTCTCCGTAGTTCACAACATTGAATACAACATCAAAATTACCACCAAAATTATTCATATCAAGATCCCAATTATCCAATATCCTCAATGCATCCGGATCAATCATCTCTTCGTAATTTGTCTCTACACTCCCATCAACACTATACCTTTCTCCGCCAACTTCAGCACTGATTATTCCTTCGATTGTGAGTCCTTCTCCATCTCGCATTCCTGTTGTATCAACGTTTCCTGTTGCTGTTAGTCCTAGTCCGAGTATTTCATCTATTACTCTTTGTGTTTCATCATCAGAAGTGTCTGTTGGTGTTCCTTTGTCATTAGTTAAGATAACTTCATAACGTACTTGTGTTGGTATTTCTCCTGTGTAGTCTGGATTTTCACTTGGTCCTGTTAGGGATATTTCGTTTTCTTCATCAGTGATTGATGTACCGTTTCCAAATAAGAGATTGCCAACTATAGTGTAAGTAGGATTGAATGGTGTTTGATTTCCTGTATCAGAAGTATCTGTGATAGTGTCTGTTGAGACATCTCTTGGTACATCAGCATCTACTCCTACATCTGTTCCAG
>JABMQF010000033.1 GCA_013203345.1 Candidatus Woesearchaeota archaeon | reverse complement strand
CCCTTGCATCTTCAACACCCCTACATATAATTAAGCGTTTAAAACTTATAAAGGTTGGTACAGAAAAAGGTTTTTTAACGCAATAAAAGTGCTAAAAAATGCAATTTTATTAAAAAATTGAAAGAATAACGGGTTTGTTTATAAATGGGGGTTAGGGGGGTTGATGTGTGGCAATTCTGATTTATTCAACTGCATCAGTTTATCAGAGCAATCATTCAAAAGGATTAACACATGAAAAGATTGAAGAAATTGAAAGAATATAGGATTCTGAATTAAAGATACAAAAGTTTGAAGTAGATACTTTCTATAAAGCCTAATTGCTTCACTCCCCATCATCCATCTTCATATAATTCATCATCATCCTTGTTAGATCGTCGACTACTGTCTCCTCCTGCTGTTGGGCGAGGTCGGTTATCAGTCTGTTCTGGTTGTCGATTATCATCTCATACTTCTGACGAATCATACCTATCTTGCAATGCATGAGTTCATGCATCATGTCCTCTTGTATGGACTGCGGACGGTAATGATACACTTTCAAATCAGCTTCCTTGTGCATAGAATATCCAATCTCTGCGATGATACCAGACTCATCGTCAGGCTCGTAACTGATTTTCACAGACCAGTCTTGCATGTCCAGCTTTGCCTTGATGCTAGCTACCACCATGCCTATCTCCTCAATTATCCTGTCGTCGTCAGATTCACTTTCATCGACCTTAACAGTAGACCCATCTGTATCAAGCCCATCTTCTGACTCGAACACAATGCACTTTTCGTCTTTTCCTAAATATATCATAATATCACAACACATCAATAATCTCATGACTATACGTTGTCGTGCCGGGAATACCAGCACTGCTCTGCGGTCTTGGCTCAGAAACAAGTCTGTGCTCCTGGTAAATCTCATAGTCATGCCTCAACTTTGGAGCATCAAGAGAAAAGTCAACATCAAACCTGTATAAATAATTACTAATAGGACTTCCTATAAACCATTCAGGTAAAAAGGCATCGTCTGACCAAGTAGGCTCCACAATAATCCATCTGAACCCTCCATCCTCTTCAGGTACGTAAACCTCTGCCCAGGCATGCAGCCCTGCAAAAGACACTCCATCATTTGATACAAGTTGATGAGCATCAGCTATACGAGCAGGCACGCCGAACCCACGCATCATAGTAACAAAAAGACGCGCGTAATCAAGACAATTACCTTGTCTCTCATCAAGAAGCTGCGTTACAGGCATGTCATGATTTCCAGGAAGATAATAATCAATCACGTCGTCAACATAACCCATTGAGAAACTCATCAAATCATATACATCAGCTCTATCACCAGAGTATGCTGTAATAATATCCCTCACCCTTGAATCAGAAGCTGGAAATTCGCTCGTACTCTTGAGAAAATCTCGAATATGAACAGGCATGTCACTGTACGAAGATGTGGGACCATAGCCTGATTCTGGCAGACGCGTAATGACATCCACCTCTACACGCGAATCAATACTTATCTCGACCTCCCCATCAAATCCTGCAACAACACCATCATCTACAAGCTCTTCTAAGTCTAGGAAAAAATAACCTTGTCTCCAATCCATCTTCGGAGGTGCGTAATCAATATAACTCACAGGAATATCAACACCATCTATAGATATTCTATCAACAGTATAATCCTGGGAAAAAATACCAGGAACTCCTGGATCAATTCTCAGCCGAAAAGAACCGCGCCCAAGATGAGAAGTCTCAAGACCTCGAATAGTCACACGAGATTCAAGATCTACATCCTGCCCGCCGTCGACAGGCCTTATGCACAGCATAGGTATATTCTCATATATATCATTAAGAGTATTACGATCACCATCTGTAACGACCATACCCTGCAGACTATCTCGTTCACTGCTGTTCAACAAAGATGATCTTAACAATATCGCTTCGTTTCCAGGACGCAAGCAGTTTCCAACAACAATTGTCTCAGCGGGAAGCTCCTGATACTCTTCAGTCATCTCATCGAAACGCTCCTGATAATCAGAACGCCTCCTGATATCTGCATCATAACAAACCGCACCAGTAACTACACCTGCTGTGAGGACGCTCGACGCTAAAAGGATGCCTGCCTTATGCCACTTTGTCCAGTATGAGAACTTGTATGCAGGGAGATCTTCACCATCACTTTCTGTTCTCTGCCTGCGGCTATCAAGCCATCCTCGTATCCGTGCTGATAATCTTCTCCCCATATAATCACCTTAAATGACAGAAATCCCCTTTAGCGAGGAAGGATCACCTGTCCATAATCAAAAATCAAAAATACTTCAAGAGTGATGAAATTGGCACAGCGCTCAAGACCTGTCTTTGTGTCTATGAATTCATTCTCACAGATTCATCGATTGCCATGACCATATTCTCCACCTGTGTAGTCAGTACATCCGCTCTTTTTTCTCACGCTGGAATGTCTTTATTTTTCCATCGTCGAACATTCTCTTAAAGTTCTTCTCACCTATGATGTCTTTATACTCACGGGCTCCGATGAACTCGGAACGCTCCACAGCTGTGTTGTACTTATCTACCATTTCGTCCAAAAAATACTTCATCTCAAACACCTCCCCGCATTTGCGGAACACCTCATATCCCCAATAAGCATTATTTCCCATTAACTCTTATAGACCTTACAGCCATCCTGACAGACTTTTTTCTCCGACGAATACCTAACCTTGAAAGCGTTCGGGCTTTCCACAGCACAAACCCTATACGAAACTTCCTGAACAACCTCCTCCTAAATCGTCTTATCCGATCCATCATCTTCCCAAAGGCTTCTCACATTGATTATACTCCTCTCAGGATTAAGAGGAACCATGTCAACCTCCTCACCTGCAAGCCAGTCCATGCCATGCCTCTTGTGAAACTTTGTACGAGATGATCTAAACTCATCCGCATTTCTCCACACACTTCTGACGTATATCTTACCATCAAAAGTCTCATGACAATCTATACAGTTCTTCCATTCAGACAATATCTTTGACGTGATGTACGGCACATCAGGCAGGCTATTGCTGTTCACATTCAGCTTCTGCACAATCATAACCTTATAACCCAGCAACGCATAGTTGGGAACAAAAATCTGTGAACAAACATTTTCAGCGAACATCCTGTTGTGAATCCTCTTCGCCGTCTGCTCGTCAACACCAACAGATTTTGCCAACTCCTTCATGGTCGCGTTTGTGTTCCTCGACATATAATCAAGCATCCGCGTCTCTTTCTCGTCTGGCTCGTAAACATCCATCAAAACCACCATCATCTCTTTCCAGGCACCCTGACAATCTGTCCTTCTTTACCTGAATAGTAAAATAACCTCAAATCAGCGCAATTGTCAAGATAATTCTCAAGATTCCTAAGCTGCTTTGCAGCTTTCGGGTAAGCATCATTGGCCTTCACCTCATAGATGTCCCACGTGTTTCCTATTATTCCTACAAGATCTATCTCTCCGATAATCCTTCCTGTCTTTACGCTTCGGACAAGTACCTCGCGCATGACAATTGAATAATCATTCTTAACCATATACTCCAGATTATCAAGTGCTGTTTCATGATCCATCTTATTTGTTTTAGCCATCATACAAAACCTATCCGCCGGGGCTCTTTCATATCTGACCTACTCTCTTTGTAATTCTTCAGCGCATCCTCTATCTGGAACTGATATATCGGCAGCTCGCAAGGATCTATCATATCCTCAGTTGGCTTTTCAATGAATGACCTTATCTGCTGCTCCGACGTCACACGCAGAACCTCGGCTATGTCTGCCCCTGTAGCACCCATGCCATAAAGTTTGTCAGCTATCTTTCGGTAATTATGTATCTTGTATATTTTCCTACCAGTCAACCTTTCCTTGTACTTGATCTGCTTTCTGAGTATATCTTCAACACCATCAATATCAGGTGTGGGTATCTCTACAATATGATCAAATCGTCCTGGACGCTTGATTGCGTCGTCCATAATCTCCGGCCTGTTGGTTGCTGCAACATATATCAGACCCTCACCGTCCGCCATCCCGTCCATGTACCTGAGCCAAACATTCACAACCCTGTCCAACACACCGTGTCCAACACTCGTACCGCGCTTCTTGAACATCTGCTCTGCTTCGTCGACAAAAACAAGCACTTTCTTATCATTCTGCAAGTATATGTCATTACACTTCTGAAGCATCATCTCAAGAGTACGTTCAGCTTCACCGACCCACTTGCTGATCACCCTTGTTATAGGAATCTCAAGAAAATAACAGTCAAGCTCACGTGATATTGCCTTTGCAAGCATAGTCTTCCCGCAACCAGGAGGACCGTGAAGCAGCAAACCTCTCGGGGGTCGTATCGCATACGCCTCATACATAGAAGGATAAGTGATCCCGTACTCGAAAAACTTAAGCTTATCAACAACCTTGTCAAGTCCGCCGACATCACTGAACCCTATATCCTCTTCGCAGATCTTGAACTCATCCTCGAGATTCTCTATAGGCTTAAGGTAATGCTCAAGCTCTTTCTGTTTACGCTCTACCAGATTCTTAAGCTCATTGTTTTGAAGCCGAAGCTTGTTGATGTAGATAAGCTGCTGTTTTATGACTGTCTTCATAGCATCCTCTTTATTGTCTACAATCGCAAGAGGGCCTGGCTCGGTCGGTTCATCTGGATCGTTATTATCATTTGTCAATCAAATCACCTTTCATCACAACACCTTTCATCACAATTTACCTGCACGTTTCCTGATAACGTCAATACCCCTTCGACGGAGATAACTCGCAGGAAGAGCCTCTTCTGTGAAATCTCCTTTCATTGGCATGATAATTTTTTGTGCTGCCTGAGTTCTTGGAACAGAATATGCATACTTTTTCTCTGTCGGCGATACACCCTGCAGTGTCGCGGACCTGTACGCAACGCTGAAACTATTCTCATCTGTCAAGTAGAGCTTCAACTTGTTCTCATGAGTGTGTCCTGCGATAGAAAGGTCAGCACCTGCATTTCGCCCTTCACCTATCACAGCATTCATATCAGAACCTGAAGGGTCGTGTTGCACAATCAGGTTGATGGGGCCAAACATCGGATTCCCGTCGACACCAAGGCCATAATCAGGTATGTTCAGCAGTCTGGCACTACTATAGCCCCCAAGAAATATCCTGGCGCCAACATCATCAGAAAGATAATTAGGATTGCCAGACTCGCAGACACTCACACCTCTTCCCAGCATTCTCTGCAGGAAGTGATCGCTCTCCCTCATGCCAAGATCTCGAAGGACATTGTCTGCATGATTTCCTGTTGTTGAAGCATGAACCCACTTGAGACTGCTGTGCCCGAGCGCAGGAATAGTCATCTTATCAAAATAATCAGCAACCATACCTAGAATGACAGACATGTTCTCTATGCTGCCACCCATCGCATCATTGGTCATCTTCATGGCCATGCTCACAACTTCGTCGACACTATCTGGTCTGAAGTCCTTGAGCATGTCTATGTTCTCTCTTATCAGATCGAAGGGACTGCGCTTTTGATGATACCTATGATCCCACTTTTTTGAGTTGGCCTCGGCAGCATCACCTGCATTGATATAGCCTTTTGCGTATGCAGGTTTTCCTCTGAACTTTTCAGAATTTTCCAGAAGCTCTATGTAACAGTCTACCCAACCATCTATGACTATCGGGCTCGACTCGGGAGAACCAAGATGCTCGTCAGAAGACAAGCAGATTATTGAGTATTCCTCTGGCTGCTGCAGTACAGAACCATCAATGAAATTATTATATTGCACCCACTCTGTTCTAACATTACCCTCACTTGTCTTACCTATTATAGTCAGTCCAGAGACACCGCCATTGTTGTAGCGATCAGTCGCAGCAATCTTTCTCGTGTTAACAGGCTTGCCGCCGCTCATCCTGAAAGGCTGCCTCCCCTTGACATAATCTCCTACTGCTGATTGGTCCTCGAAAGGAAGACACATGACAACTGTTACGTGGTCGTCAAATGAATTAGGATCATAAGATGACTGGTTCCTGAAATTCGACTCATCCGGATGGTCGCGCAGTTTCTGCAGCTGCTTGAATCCTATACCAAAATGGCCGCTCTCGAGTATGACATCGATACCCTTTAATTTATCATACATGCCGTGAAGAGATTTCACAAGACGCTTATCCCTTGTCTTGATAACATTCCCTGTCTTATGCCTGCTGTGCGCATAATCTATCACAAGACCGTCAAAATCCAGAAGAGTCTGGTTTGTCACAAGCTCAACATCATACTTCTGACATAACTCAGAATACATTCCGTGAAACTCCTCGATAAACTTCCGTGTGAAGTGCTGGTGCGAAGGCCGCACTTTCTTCTCCCTGTAAAGCTTCTGCTCTTCGTACAAATCCTGGAGCTTGTCCTCTATGTTGTCTATCTTAGTATTGCAAGTCCCTATCTTACGCTTAACTGAACCTCTCTCACGACCAGATGTGTTATCGGACTGCATACCATCATAACCCTTCTGGAAATCCTTCTGCTTCTTCTTTAGCTCATTCTTCTTTGTCTTCAGCTTGTTGATAGACTCTCCGATGTTCAACTTACCCCTCACAAGCATCTCATTGAGCATGGCAGAGATAGTATACTGCACATCATCGCCGTCAAGAGAGAACACAACCTTTGCGTGCGGAACACGCTCCCTCAACTCTTTCAATCGTGACTCAACAATTTCGAGCTGACAGCCCATCATGTTCTTGTACTGATCTCTGTTTGGAACTGTATCACAGATCTCTTTGCACTCATCCTCTGACTTGTTCCAATACGTCAATTTATCATTGAGAAACTCTGGCCTGTCAAGCCGAGTTAATGCCCCGTCGACAATAACACCTGTTATGTCTTTATCAGATTCCATAAGCCTGAGAAGATTCTCGTAGGCAGATGCGTTGAAATAATCAGCATCATAGCCCAGCTCGCTGAGCACGTACACGCGCGGCGATACTTCGACGATATTTTCGAGATCATTCTTGGCTTTATCAGACATCTTTAACACCTCGTGATATTGATGGGGCGGAACAAGGGAGGTTGTTTTCCGGGCGATACTGTGGAGAATATCTTGTTGAGTGCGCCCCCCAAGCCCCGCAAGCATGAAAATTTTTAATAACCGACATCATGATAGCTCCTCTCCAAAGCGTCACGCATGGATCCTATGCTGCGTCTTGCAGCACGGTGCGCAGTCGCACCTCCATCAAGCATTGAATTAAACTCACTAATCGGCGTTCCAAGTATGAACATAGTTACACGACTTTGGCGGTACATGCGGCCTTTGCCCATTGTTCCTGCCCAGTAAAGTTCGCTGCCGCGTCTCACAAAGTAAGGGCTACCAGAATTTCCGAACGTGCCTGTGACGTCGAGTAGTTGAAGTTGTTCTCCGTCATCGCTCTCATGCGACGGGTTTGATACAACACCTCTTGTGGCAGCAAGTTCCCAGCCCTGAGGATAACCTGTTATGAAAACTTCATCACCCATCTCAGCACGGAAAGAATTATCTCTATGGTATGAAGTTGAGACGTGGAGATTGGTTCTCGTTCGAATAATCGCTATGTCAAGATCTGTGTCGGTCGCAACAACCTCTACATCTATATCATCAGAAGAATTATCATCTGCGCCGTTGTCTACAAGAATACTTGAACTGTTACCCAGTCTATTGTACTGTGCACGCTGAATTGAATTGCTTCCATCGGACGGAACTATCTCTGCAACAGTTATGGTCTTTGGATCTGTAACAACATGCTCATTAGTCACAAGATATGTGTAACCATCTCTTTGCATGTATGCGAACGCAGTGCCATGACCTGTCCTTACCCTTGTAGGAGAATCAGGTTCTGCACTATCTCTTTGATATTCTGTTCTTGTCCTGACGCAATGCACTGATTGCGTTATGTCTTCTAGAGCTTGCCTTATGTCTGATTCTGATTGTGTAACTGCACCGATATCTGCAGGCCGAAGTTGTGCGTGTGAGGCTGAACATGCCTGTGCACCGCCTATTGTCACAGCAAACAAAGCTGCCGCTAGAGTGGATATAGTCTTTTTTGCCATAGTATCACCTTCAAATGGACCAAGAAACAAGACCCCTTAGCGAGATTTGATCTTTGCCTAGTCCTTGCGCACAGATAATATGAGGTGGCGCACGCAATCTTCTCACCCCGTAAGTAATTATGTATTTTTTCATATTTAAAACTTATTCATGTCTTAAACAAAATTTTGATAAAAAATATGTGAAAAAAACAAATCAAACTGCAAAACGAAAGAATGACGGGAAAAGTTGTTAGAATTACGGCGTAATAATCACGAAAATAAGCGTTTTGAGTTAATATTTTGACTTGTTGTTTAATTTATTGCAATAAATGGCGTGTAAAATACGGAAAGGGAAAGGAAATTGGGATGGGGTGTTTGGGGGGAAGCATTCAAGTGATTACCAATTCTTTCGATATGTTAGAAAGAATAGTAACTGTGACATTCTCCCTTGAATTGATAGTTACAGTGTAATTTAACCCCGATTCTCCACTATTTAAAGGAAGATATATGTTATCAGTATTGCTGCATTTCTCTGTAAGTATCGCGCGTTTCGTAGGTGAAGTGATTTGTATCCTTTTCTTTGATTTACATCTTATATTCAAAAAACCATATTCTAAAGCGTAATCTGCTGTAATATCTTCAGTCGTCCCGTTCAGGTAAACTGCTTCCATCGAGAACCTAAACGAACCTTTTCGGTCGTAAGCCTTTTTATCAAATCCAACATATCTGTTAGTGTTGTCAGAAGAGTTGTGATACCACCAAACATCGACAGGAATCCAAGATTCATTAGCGTAGAATTCCGCAGTCACATGATCCGCCCCTCGATGAAATACAACCCTCGTAGGCAGGCCAATACTTCCCGTCATAAACGCAAAAAGACTATTGGCTTCCTCACAACCCCCACATCTTGTTTCATACATCCAAGAGTTCAAAATCTGATAAGGAAATATTTTTCTAATACAATCAAAATCCTTCTGATTCTCATCAGTTTCAATCAAACACCTTAAAGATGGACGAATATATGGAGAACACACATGCCTGTATGGATAAAAATTGACAAAATGAACTCCTCGGACATAACTCGGATCGTCGAATGGTCTAGAGTTGCTTAGAATCCAACCGTGAATAATTTCTCCTTTACGGAGGTCATCTTCGACTCCTTCTGTAAGATTGTGTGCAGTTTCAGCAGCCTCAGAGTTCGTAAATAACAAAACTTTAGGTAATAAATAGAATATAGATTTCACAAGCATGCTGAAAAAAAGCCTTAATTCAGGTAGTAATATGATGGTAATTATCAACACAAGAGCTATAACTACATAGGCAGCTTTATGATTCGGAACAACACGCTTGTCAAACTCCTTTTTTTCCATATTCATAACCGCAAACAGGTCGTTTATATATCTTGTTTCCGCAAGATTTATATAATTGATTTACCATTATTATATGCTGTACACAGCATCTTTGATGTCAGTGATTTCTTGTTTGAATAAGCGACTTTATGTTGTTTTCGTGGTGCTTGTGGGGGTGAGTAGAATGAATAATGGTATGCCTTCGATAGAGTGGGAAAGGTATCGCTATACCCTTCCAAAGTCAAAAGCAGAAGTGGAAATAATCAGGGAGATTGTCATGAACAATGATGATCTTGACCATATGGACATGATACATCCTAATTAGGGTTGTAGTTGTTTGAGGGTCGTAATTGTTTGTGGGTTGTTATCGTGTTAGCTATTTTTAATATTAAAGAATTAATAGTTGATAGACTCCTTCGGGGGAAAGGGAGTTTAGTTAGAAGTGGTTTTTGAAGAGGATTGTTTTTTGTCATTGGTCTGGGAAGTTTGCCAAATACCTTTTAAGTTTCTCTTTTGGGCCAGTACAATCTTGTTTGTGTTGGTGGTGGAACCATAGTTTGTTTATTGTTATATTAATGAGGTAGTACTGATACCTCCTCAGCGCAGAATTTGTTCTTGCAACATAACTTGGCCAAATTTCAATATCCAAATAGTAATTAATAAGACCGTATTCCCATAATGGATCTCCACCCATTATTGACTTTAAATCAACAAAACAAAAAGAGCTGTTTTGTACAAAGAAGTTTTTAGGGTGTAAGTCTCCTAATATAATTTTAGGGGTTTGTACTTGTATTTCTTTGATATAAGTATTATGTATATTATCTATTTTTCTCAAAGTAGATATTGGAAGAATGCCTTGTTTTTTTAATTCCCTATATGCCTTCTCAAACTTAGCTTGAAGAAAATCCTGCCAAGTAGCATATCTTCCTTTGCCATGCTCATCTAATGGACCGAATCCGCTTGTCACATTCTTATGTATTTTCTTAAGTGTTGTTTGCGAGAGCTTATCATAGGCGATTTTCAATTTTCCCTTTTCTGTTGAGGGAACATGATATCCTTCAATAAATGTCTCAACAGTAAATCTAAAAGGTATTACTTTTTTAGAATCATCTCCTGCAATCAATTCTGGGGCAGAGATGTTTAGTCTCTTACTGTTTTTGAGTGCCCATAGCTCAGTATAGAATGCGGGTTTGTCCTTTGTAGCAATACGTATAGCATATTTCTTTTCGTTGACCATTACGATGTACACTTCATGAGTTGTTGCTGTAATAGAATCTAATAATTTATACTCTTGTTTATTAAATACCTCAAGCATAATTTTCTTAAGATGATTAGGAGAAGTTTTCATTTTACAATCAGAATTATCCAGTAACTTATTGAGTTCACCAATTTTTTCTTGACTAATTCCGATTAATTGACCTGATTTTTGAAATACTCTAAGATCAGATACCAATAATTCTGAGTCAATTTTTTCTCCTTTTAGTATTGCTTTGACAACTCCTAACTCCTTGACTGAACTGGCTTGGTTGAATTCTAAACTATCCAGCCAAAGATTCAAAACTCTGCAATAATTATCCTTTTTTGACATGATAGGTAAATCTACATCATTATTACTTAAATATTTTGATTTATGAATTTTAGATGGACTGTTGATCTATCCTGATATGCTGTGTTTTTTGGGAATTTTCTTATAACCCAAGTTTGACAGTTTGCTAGTTATTTAGTGCAGGATTTCTATTTGACAGTTGTTGTTTTTTGCTCTTTTTTAGCAATAAATCATGTTATTGCTTTATTTTTGAGGCAGATTAAT
>JABMQF010000032.1 GCA_013203345.1 Candidatus Woesearchaeota archaeon | reverse complement strand
TCAAATTTCCCTTACTAACTTTAATTTTTCTCATGTTGACACATGTAGCAACAACTTATATATAAAACTTTCGTTTTCAAAAAACAACACTCCATCGAGGAAAAACGCAAAAGTCTAGGTTAAGGGAATAAGAAAAAGAAAAAAATGTTTAGGCTGCTTTTTTGAGTTGTGCTGCTTTTGATTCAACTTGTTTTTTTATGGAATTTAATTGGTTAACGCTTTCATTTATGCTATGTAAGAACGGCTCAACAAAATTGTTTACCAATATTGTTTGTAATTCCTTTATTTGTTCAGCGTCTCTTTGAGGTATTTCATGTTTTTCAACAGCTTTGTTTGTCTTTTCTACCAAATCATTGAATTCCTTTAAATCATTTTGCCAGTCTGTATCGAGCAGTTTAATTGCTTTTGTGTAATCTTTAATTCCTTCAATTTCAGTGGTTTTTAGACTTTTAAGTTTTTCGAATGCTTTATTTTTATCTAAATTTCGCGTTTTAATGATTTCATTCATAATAGCATTTGCTTTCTTGGTATCTCTATGACCTTCTTTGATTAGGTGTTGCTCCTGTATTCTTTTGATGATGCTTGGTCCTCTAACGTGGATTGCTTCTGTTAGTTTTAGCGTTATAGTTGTTCTGCCCTTTGCTGAGCTAAGGACTGCGTTGGCTCCCTCGTGAATTGTCCTGAGATTATCAGTCCATTCTTCAATAATATTGCTGATTACATCATTAATTGCTCGCCTATATTCTTCGTTTTTAATTTTTCTTACAGAGTCATTGACAAAATTATTTAGATCTTTTAATGCGATTCTTTCAAAAATGGTAATATTGAATCCACTAAGGTATAGGTTCTTAATGCTGCGGACAATATTTCTTAGAATATCAATTTCGTAGTGCTGTGCTTTTGCGATTAGGTGTTTTTCAATTGCATCTTCAAGATCTTTCATGTCTTTTTCAGCATGTTCTAGTTCTTGTTGTGAATATTTTATTTCTTTTGTTGTGGTTATGCTGCGTATTGTCTCAAGGTCTGCAACACCTTTCAATGCTGCTAAGTGACATTTGTGAGCGAGTTTTTTAATGAGTTCAATAAGTTTCTTAAAATCTTTTTCTTCCATATAAAACACCTCATGAGTTTTCTTTTTTATTATGATTTATAGAAGCAGTAGTGCCTCTTTTCGAAGGGAGTTGAGTTGGTGAGTATATAAAATTTTTGTTATTCTTAAATGGTTATTATCTGTATCATTCTGGTTTGGCGGGTTTTTTATTTCGTACAACGCCCCTGCCTTTTTTCATGAATATCAAGGCGTTTATTTCCTCAATTGTTATGTTGTTTTCAGGTTCTTTTTCCTTCCAGAAACTAAGTTCTTTGATGTCATGGTCACGAAGATCCATTGCTTCTTCAATGGTGTGAGCTCCAAATGGTTTGATATTACCTAGTTTGCCTGACAGAGGTTCGAGTAAGTGTAGGATACTGACCGCAGTCCCTATTGCTCGTTCTTCCAGTTTCAGCCATACAGAAGCAGGGAAGCCTTCAATATGTATCACAGGATGGTTGTTGATCTCCATGTAATAGTTTATATTTGCTGTATGCTCTCCCATTTTTATCTTAGGTTTTGTATCTAAGATCTTCTTTTTTATCATTTCTGGCTGTATCTTCTGATCCCGAAGGTTCTGAATAAGACCAATTAATTTTTGTGGAGTCTCGGTCATTCCTTTCTCAATGTTGTTCATTTCCTGCGCAGTCTCTTTTGCAAGTATGCGTTCTATTGTTTTCTCATCAACAGGGATCCAACCTTTGTCAATCTCTTTCTCCAATGACTGCACATGAACAAAACCATCAAGCTGAATCTGGCCCTGGTCGTCCTTTGAGCGGAACTTGAGTATCTTGTAACCTTTTTTCTTATATACCAAGCGCTTGAATGAAAGTCTTTCAGAAAGCCATTTGTCGTTCTCAGGATCTATGCTAAAGTAATTAACCAAAGAAATCAATTGTTCTATGCTTACTGTCTTTCCAGCCAGCAGTTTGTGCATTGCCTCGTCTTCTTTGAATGCTTTTTTTGAAGCCGCAATCTGTTGGTCAGCGTTTTTTTCTGCAGTTTCAATGTTTATTTTTTCTGCAGGGTCAACAGCAGTGTCTTCCTTAATCTTGATATACTCTTCTTTTACTCCACCTAATGTTGTTAAAGCTCCGCTTATATCACCATCTTCGAAAAATGTTTTAACCATGTCCATACGCTCAAGAATGCGCTTTCTCCTTTCTTCTGCTGTATGGCTTGTCTGAATTTCCATTTTAAGGCCTTGGTCCTGCTGGATCTCTCTCTGGATCCTTGACTGTCAGCAAACTCCATTGGGTAGTTCCTGGTGGTGACATGTTGTTAAGCGAATCTTTTAGCTGAGTAACTACTCCACCTTGAGTGACTAAGTATTTGTATTTGTAAGCGCCGTCAACAAGAGGGTCAGATGTCTTGAATTTCCAGACATTTATATTGGGGTTCACATTGAACAATGTCTCTGTTTTGACGCTTCCATCAGGCTTTTGATAATTAACTTTCACTTCTGTGATATTTGTTGTTCTTGGTGGTGCTTTATACATGAAAGTGACTTTTTTGTCAAAGTGAACTATAGGTGATACAGCAGTCTTCATAAGTCTGTCTTCAATTTTTTTGATTCTCTTTAGCTTAGGCCAGAAGAAATTCAACAGACGGTTGTTCAAAAGACTATGAGTTTCTCTAATTGTGTGTGCACAGGACTCAACCCTGTCAAGGAACTTCTTTCTGCTTGGACCGCCAGCAGTAGGAGGGTTAAGATTAGGAGCGTAGGTTATATTGTCATACCCTGCTCCACCGAGATATTTCTCAATGCTCTTGCGCAGACGGGGCGATTTGCTTTGCATTGCTCTTTTCCAAAGGCTTTTTTCATCATTAGTATGTTCTCTGTTACCTATGTCATTGTTCAAAGCTTCGAGCATTTCCATGGCTTTTACTATAAGTTCGAGTATCCTATCATCCATAATAGAGAGGTCTTCACCATGCTTCCACTTCTTCCATTGGTGATACCCAACTCTGTGACCTACAAAACCAGTTGCTACAACAGATACTCCTAGCAGACCTAGCAGAATAAGTACGATCACTCCAATAATGATCCATACCCACCAGGGGATTCCTCCACCTTCTTCATTTTCTTCTTCACCAGATCCTTCCTGGTCTTGATTTCCTGATTGTGGATCATTAGGAGCATCATAAGGTTCTACACAGCGATTATCCCTACAGACTCTTTCAAGAAGGCAATCACTATCCATATTACAACTTGTTGAAGCAACGCATACTCCTGCTCTACACTCCATGCCTGTGCCGCAGTCAGCATAGCTTCTACAGCTTGATGGGCTTGGTACGCAAGCATTATTCCTGCAAACCTGACCGTCTGGGCAGCTACCCGGAAGACCTGTACAGATTGTTGGAGTTATACACTCATTATTCCTGCAGATCTCATTTGTTCCGCAGTCAGAATTACTTGAACATTCTATAGCGACGCACGCACCATTTGTGCAGGCTTCATTTGTTCCGCAGTCAGAATTGCTTGTACACTCAGGAGTTATACACTGACCATTATTGCAAGTCTTACCACCTGAACAATCTGAACTGCTATCACAT
The DNA here is from genome assembly GCA_013203345.1 of Candidatus Woesearchaeota archaeon. Lineage (GTDB taxonomy): Archaea > Nanobdellota > Nanobdellia > Woesearchaeales > UBA11576 > JABMQF01. Next base: position 49,011 of record JABMQF010000032.1, on the reverse strand, counting down.
TCTTTGACAAAACAAGTACCGCTTATACATATCTGACCTGCAAAGCAGTCAGCTGTTGTTGTACAAGTAGGTCTTGGCTGAAGTAGTTCTTCACAATTACCATCAATACAATTATTGTTAGCAGGACAGTCTGAGATAGAATTACATTCCCTATCTAAACATTGACCATCCTTGCAAGTTTTACCATCTGAACAATCTGAACTGCTATCACAATTCCTGACAAAGCAAGAACCACTTATACAAATTTGACCTGCAAAGCAATCAGCTGTTGTTGTACAAGGAGGAGCAGGTTCGAGTAGTTCTTCACATTTACCCCCAATACAATTATGATTAGCAGGACAGTCTGAGATTGCTCTACATTCTGGTGTGGGTGTTGGTCCTGGTGTTGGTCCAGGCGTAGGATCTGGAGATGGGTCAGGTGTTAATGATCTAATCAGTTTTTGTAATAATTGGGCACCACCACTAAAGAATCCAGATTCACAAGCAGGATCATCCTGGTTTGACTCCATCTCGCAGATAAAGAAAGTTGCAATACTGAAAATCAAATAGCAAGCGATTAACGCAAGAATAGCGGCGATAGCTTTGCCACCCCAGTGTTCTCCGAAAATTTTTGAAGCAATAAACAATCCCCATATCACGAACCATATCAAGAGGAATAACATAGCCTTGGCAATAGGGAACATTGTTGTAATAGAGAATCTAGTCTGGGATATTATGGCGAAAGCGAGAGTAATTCCTAATGCCAGAGATATCCCTACAATAGGTCCTTTTGCATCACCTGGTTTGCCAAAACCTTCACCCCAGACTCTACTAAGTCCAGTGTAAGTAAGTGCAAAGAAAATAATAAAGAAAAGAGCGAAATCTATAATCTTGCTATGATCGAGATATTCCTTGTTTTCAAAGAAATTATCTATTCTAGTAATTCCTGCACAGCCTGTCAGTAGCAAAAATAATAGTGTTACTGCAATAAACAGGGCTAAAAATTGTCTCTTTTCCATGAGATTCCTCTTTCTTTTATTATGTTTACGCCAGTCTTTTATAATTCCTGGGTCTTGATTGGGTATTTTGGGTTTATAATGTTTTTGTTTTTTTTATAAATTGTTTATATATCAATAGTGTATTTTGAATTTGTTTGGATTGATTTCATTCTAGTTTGTAAGTGTACTTATTGACATCTGTATCAGTTATGATGTTTACATCTATTGTTTTATTGTTGTTTAACACAAGCCATCCGCCAGGGCTTGTTTTATATCCTTTGGACATGCCGAAATCAATATTGTATTCTCTTCTTATCCTGTTATTGTGGGTATACCAGGATTGCAGATTGTCTTCATTTGGTCTGTGTCGCGAGTGTCCATGAACAACAGCAGAGAATTTCAATGAATCTGATATCAAACTGCTTATCCTTGCTTCGTTCTCTTCCGAACTCTTTTTCCAATACTTTTTGTAGATATCGTACCATTCATACGACCTTTTGACTGGTTCGGCTGCAGTAAGTGGTGAAAGCTCTGTGGCGGTTATCATGAAGTTTATATCCTTCTTTTTGATTCTATTATCCAGATCTGCCAGTAGCTTGTTCAGCTCTTGCCTATTCACGAAATCGCCAGGTGTTCTAATAAGCGGATTGTCACTTAGATCTTCCATGTTATCTGCATGGAATGGAATTCCTGCATGAACAAAGAGGACTTTGTAGTTATCATCCATATAATGACTTACAAGGTTTTTTCTTAGGAACTCAATATATTTTTTCATAGGGATATCCTTGTAGGATGTTTTGAAGATAAGGCGCGAATCTTTCAGCAAATCATTGAAGTTTAATCCCAGGGAGTTCAACACATGGCTTTGCACTTCACCCTGCTCATTATACAAAGGAAGGCCTGTGTTCTTATTTTTTATCAACTCATTGCCTAACCAGCTGATCTTCAACTTTCTAAGCCTCAGATAAAGTTGCCTGAATTTATGAGTCGTGTTGTTGAAATTCCATTGCCTGACTGCATCTTCTTCTCCATTGGTGTTTTGCTCAAAGCTTTGTTCCTCTGCTAAATAACTCTCAAATATCTTTGGTTTATCAAAACCTTCCCAGTCGAATGCTCCGAGGAACATAGCCTCGTGGTTTCCGATGAGCATGACTAGCTGTTCCCCTGCTTTTTGTTTGAGTTTCATGAGCTGGTAGAGCACTTCAAAGGTCTCTTCACCTCTGTCTATGTAATCTCCAAGTAGAACAACCTTTGTTCCTTTTGGTGCGCTCCACCTATCGCCTTCAAGTACGCCTGCTTTGTTCATCACTTCTTTTAATTTTTTCCAATCACCATGTACATCACCTATTGCTATCACAATCGGTTTTGCAACGATTGGATGAGCCATCGCAATACTTGTCTCTAGAACTGATTTGATTTCCTGCAATCTAGAAATAGTATTTGTGAGAATTGATTTTTCCTCTTCATGCATGTTAACATTCTTATCAAATTGCATCATGTGTGGTAGTGAGTCATCAATCAATTCAATTGTCTTGGAGGGATTGGTATCTTTTAATCTGATAACTCTATCAAGCACCTCTAATGTAATCTTTGTGTTTATGCTTATTTGAAGTTCTTCTTCAACTTTTTGTCTCATATCCGCTGTTTTTGATGTAATATCAACATCTATGATTGGTTTTAATACTTGCTGTGTTGACTCAAGCTGATGAATTCGTTCTGCTGCAGCATTAATAACTTCTTTGAGCTGTCCCCTGCTTGCTTGAGTATTCTTGAGTTCTTCTTCAGTTGTTCTCAGCTTTTCTTTTAATTCTTCAAGTTCTTTAGGCACTAGCTCAATAGTTTTTATTACGTTTTCCTCATCGATGAGTCTTTTATTTTCATTAAGTAGATTATTTTCCCTACGTTTTGCTTCTTCCAGTTCGCTCTCAAGAATTGCTTTTTCCTCACTGAGCTGCTCTGTCTCTTTCACATTATTCTGATAGTCTGTTTGTATTTTTCGCAGAGCGTGAACCCTTCTTACTGTTAGTTCCTGCACTTGAGTCCTTTTGCTTATGAGTTCTTTGTATTCATCGATAAGTTCTGCGAGTTCTTGTTCACGATGTTCAATCTCTTCTGCATTATCAATCACAGAGCTTGCATTTTTGATACTTTCTTGAATATTTTCTATGTTTGCTTCAAGCTCTAATATTTTTCCTTGAAGCTTGTCAACCTCTTCGTGGTGTCTTGCAGTATCTGCTTCATTATTTTTTCGTAGGTTCTCAAGTTCTGCGTTAGATGATTCTAGATCCTGGAATACCTGCAATCTTTCTTCTTCTATAATATTGATTCTTTCTTCAGCATGTTCTGCCCTTTCTTCCATCGACCTTGCCAGCTCTTTGCTCTTTCCAAGATCTTTTTTATCCTCTTTGATAGCTTTTGTTAGTTCAGCTATTTCATGTATGAAATCCTTTATTTCATCTTCAGTCGAAGTATCTATCCTATCTTCGGGAAGTGATTCAAGCTGGAGCTTTCTGTCTTTTAGCGTCATCAAACTATCTTCTAAATTTCGTATATTTCTCTCGAATTCTAGATTAGTTGTTGTCAACTCTTCGGCTTGTAAATGGCCTGTACTAAGCTCTTGGGCATATATCTGCTTAAGACCGTTAAGATGTCTTAGTGCTTTTCGCGATTCGATATTTGCTTCAGATATTGCTGTGTGCAGATTGTCATTATTTTTTCTTTCTTTTTCAACAAGTTTGTGCATCTCGGATATCACGTGCATGTGCTCTTTCTTCTGTTCTTCCAATCTTTTTGTCGCGTCCCATGCAAGAGATGTTCTATTTTCTTGTTCCTGAACAGCTTTATGCGATTTATCAGCTTGTTCTGATAGTCTATTTTTTTCTTCTTGAGCTTTTTTGAATCTTTTACGTTCTTCGACAATCTTTTCTTCAAGTTCAGAAATCTTTTTTGTTAGATCATCTTTTTGGTCAGCGAACTCTTTTTGTATCCTTTTGAGTTCAGCCTGGACATTATCTTTCTGTTTCAAAGCATCTTTTGTTTCTCGTGTTAGGTCTGACAATTGCGGCTCAAGAGCCTTTACTTTTTCTTGTGATGCTGCAAGACTGCTCTTAACTTCCTCAATCTCTTTTGCACGTATGCTGCAATCATTAGTAGATTCTCTTAATTTAATCTGCATTTCCTGTTTTTCTTTTCCTAGTTTTTCGAGTTCTTCCCCATATCTTTTCCTTGTTTCGTCATCTACTTCTTTACTGAAGTTAAGATTGATTTCAGAGATCATTTCCTCTTTTCTGATAATATTTCTTCTGAACTCTTTATTTTCTTCTTTTGCCGCAGAAAGCGCATTCTCAGTATTATTCTTCTCTTCTTTAAGTGCCGCAACCTTACGATTGAGTTCATTTACCTGAGCTTCTGCAGCTGCCTTGCTTTCCAGCATGTTTGACGCATTTTCGTCACTGGCAATAACTGCTTTCACAAGCCTGTTTATGAGGTCTATCTTCTTGTTCGAATCAGTGGTGTTGAGATTTGCGAGAAGTGTTTCAAGATCTTTGTCACCTTTAATCGCTTCTTTAGCGGTTTTCAGATCTTTTCTCCAAGCATTCAGATTCATGTTTGCTCTGGCAACACTACTGAAAAGTTCGTCCACTCTTTTTTTCAGTTCAGTATTTTCAGCCTGTGATGAACGCAATATTTTAGAGAAGTCCTCTGCTTTTTTGTCTGCTTCTATAACTCTTAATTTGGCGTTTTCTGCAAGCCCTATGTGTTTATTTTTTTCCTGTTGAAGTTCGAGAAGGTGTAATTGCTGAACCTGCCTATCAGCATTTCTCATACTCTGTATTATATTCATCACGAGTTTGGCGTGATCTTCTGCGACAGTAGCGAGAGAATCAGAAATAGTCTCCATATTGTCAAGACGAGCCTGCATTTCCTGATAATTTTTATCTCTCCCGTCAGGATGTATTGCTGCCTGTAGTTGTTTTATTGTGCTATGGGTGCGTTTTTGCAACTTCTTAAGATAATGACTTTGCTGTTCTGCAACAATCAATTCTTTTTGAAGCTTATCATCAATCTTTTCTTCGCGCTCCCTGGCAATCAGCTCTTCTACGCCATGGAGTTCTCTTATTTTCACTTCAAGGTCTTCACTTGTCAATACTTTTCTGCACCTTTCGAGATTATCTTTTAGTAATTGTTCTATCCTGCCGAAATCCTCTTTGTTATCCTGCAATTCCTCTATTTTTGAAGCGACTTCCTTATGTTCTGCTTCGAGTTCTCCGATAAGTACAGAAAGCAACTTTCCCGTGGCAGATCTTTGGTCAGTGCTTTCGGCAAGCTCTTCTAGAGTTTTTTCAACTTCTTGTGTTACTTCCGCAACAGCATTTATCTGTTCTCCCACAGTCTCTTTTCTTGCTTGTTTAGAAGTCAGTTTAGTTTTTAATGTTGAACATGTTTGGCGAATCTTTGATGAGATGTCAGGAATATTTTCTTTTACTCCTTTGACTGCTTTGATTGTCTTGCTGCCATGCTGTTTGATTGATTGATATGATTTGCTTAAGTCATCAGCATCAAACTCTTCCTCTTTTATGTCAAGAAGCTCCTTGAATATCCTTACTTTAGGTTTTATGAAAATAACAAATACAGAAAATATGACTAAACCTACAGAAATGATGCCTGTTCCAGTAACCACTCCATTTATTCCTTTTGAGAACTGTAGGATTGCAACTATTCCTATGAATACCCAGAACACTCCATATAATCCTACTTTGTTTTTTGTAATCATATTATTATCCTTTGAACTTATTGATAAACTTTTTTTGTTGTTTGAGATATTCTATAAGGTTCTCGAGTTCTTTAGAATTGTCGGTTTTCATTTCATTTTCTAATTTTTTAATTTTACTTGAGATTGCATTGGTAATTTGTGTTTTCACTTGTTTGATGGTATTATCTGTGGAACTTTTCTGAAGAAAATCTTCCATACTCTTTTTTAATTCAAATTTTTCAGTACCAGATGCAAATGTATTTTTTGACTCTGCGATGCTGGCTTTAGGATTGATTATCGCGTTGCTGTTGATTAACGCTTCAACATCGTCTTTATCTTTAGTGTTAGATCCGAGATTTGCAAGTTCTTCTGGACCATGTTCTTTTATTAAAATTGGTTCAGGTCTTTGTTTTGGTTCAGTTGTTGTATCTGTCGTGGATGTTTCAGTACTGCTTGCGTCACGCTGCTGCTCTAATTGCATTTTGATATGTTTGTAGAAATTATCCAGCTTGCCCAAAGTCTCCTGATGTATGTTGTCGGGACTCTTATCCATATTTTTTATATATTCAATCTTTTCATCAATTTTTTCTATCAGCCAACTAATAACTTGATTACGGTTTGCCGCACTACGGCTTTTATATAGGGTGCTGTTAATTTCCTTTATTGTATTATTAAAAGACTCATCGTCATGCAAATTGGATAATGTATCTTCTAATTTTGCTGTTGAGTTGATAAAGGGATTGTTTTTTATCCATTCATCAAACTCTTTTTTAGTGATTGGTTCTGTTTTTTCTTCAGGCGTTTCTTTGCCTTGGTTCATCTTTGCAGTTAGTTCTGTTATTAGACTCTTTTTTTCATCTGCTTCTGAAGAGTTGGGCTTGTTTTTTAGAATCTTAATTGCTTGTTTCAGATACATCTCTTTCTTTTTAGGGTTATTGCGAGCATCATTGACAAAAGAATTTGCTATGCCTAATTGAGCTTTAGTCTCAGTGGATTCAAGTTCTTCTTTTCCTTTTTTAGTAAAACTATTACTCTTATCATCACTTAAATCGACGTGTTTCTTGAGATTATCAAAAGAATTATTTAGATTATTCATTTCTTTTTCATAATCCTTGAGGAGCTTTATCACCTCACGTCTTTCATCTTCTGTCAGTATTTTTTTCTTTTCAGCCATAATAACACCTGATTAAACTTAATATCCTAAGGTATTAAACCTAATATCCTGAGTATCTGGTCTCTTATTCGGCCAGCAGTTGCCCATCTTTCTACATATTCGTTCAATGCGCTTACTTGTCTGCTGTATTCTGTGAACTCAATGCGTAGGTCATTTTTTGCATCATCGTTGATGTAATCAATAGTCTTAATATGTTTCAAACTCGCTTTTGCTCTTTTGTATTTTTTTATTGGAAGGGCTGTACCATACCAAAGATCTTCAACAACGCCCGGGGCTATGGACTTTATCACTTTTGGAAGGCATTCTCTTAACACATCTTTAGCTTCATTTTCCCAGGTCTGTAAATTCAACCTTGATTGTTCGTCAAGCTGGCAATGGTTTAGGTAGTGTGCGTTCTCTATGACATGAGCCGCAAAATAGACTGCCTGGTCGAATAGCTCAGCATCTTTTGAACGAACAGCACCATCTCTTAATCCCTTTATGCTCTCAACCTCAACAGTATGAAGTGTTTCAACTTCCTGCTTGAGATGCTCCATGTTTCTTACAAGATGTCTCAATAGAGTTACTTTACTGCCGAAAAGCTGTTTCAGCTTGAGAGTATAACCTCTTATTTCCTTTATTTTTTTCACAACATAAGAATAATTTTCCACATCTCTTCCTTTCGCTATATTCTTAACAATGTGTTGCTCTTTTTCCAGCAAAGTGTGCATACCATCACAAATATTTGCGATATTATCGAACTGAGCAGAGTTTTCAGTAAGCTCCTGCTTCATTTTTTCAATAACTCCCTGCTCGCGGAAATTGTAATGGCCGAATGATTCCATTATCCTTGAATTCTCGTCGAAATGCTGAGCCACATTCTCTATTTGGTTAAGTTTATCATATACTTGCCTGTAACCCCTTATTTCATTGTCAATATCCCTTATCTCCTGTCTCATGATATCTGCGATTATGTTGCGAGAGATGTTTGACTCACTTTGGTTTAAGTTCTTAAGTGTGTTAATATTATCATTTAATCCTGCTCTTTCTGCATCCTGCACCTGCTGCATGGTGCCGCCTATAGTATCTTTGATATCCTTGGTCAGATTATCAATAATTGTTGTTGTGAATAAGTCCATAGGCTGTTTTTCTGATCTGATGTTCTGAATAAGCTGTGCAATGTTATTACTAACTTGTTTTTCGTGCCTGTCTAGTTTTCCCAACAACCTGTTCATTGCGTCAATCTCTTTTTTGTGAGGTTTGCGTCGCAACCATTTATCCATGTTGTCGCGAATCGTTTTATTTTTGAACATGATAACATTGAAAACTATCAGGAACAGGACAATCAATATTATCCACAAGTAATTATCACCTAAGAAATCAAGTGTTGTTCCTGCTGTTGAGTTTGATATACACCTGGCACAATTATCACAACGTTCATCTTCGTTACAACCTTGTTCAGAAACATTTGCTCTTTGACCTGTATCACAGAATTCATTCGAATCAATCCTACCATCACCGCAACTGGCAATATCTCCTGGACTGTACCTGCCTGGAGGGACATGACTTGGATCTGGTCCCCATTCGGTGAGGTCATCAAAACCTCCTATGATGCGACCTATTATAGAATTAGAACCTAATGAAATCCTTGCGAACGGATTGCCTTCACATCTTTCATTAGCGCAAATCATGTTCCATGCAAGAATCAGAATCAATATTGAAACCACTATTGCTATCACTGCAGAAAGTATCTTACTCCCTGCAGTGTCTGATGAAAACACAAACCTCTTCATTAGTGCATAGATCAATACGATAATTATGAGGAAAAGAATTATTCCTGCAAAAGGCATAAGCTTCTTCAATGTAATCTGGCCGCCAAATACCAGACCAATACTCAAAGCCAGACCGACAGAAATACTTAGCACAGTCACTGCGTTCTTCGCGTCAGTGAATACCTTGCTGAAACCAATATAGCAAAGCGCGATGAATATCGCTGAGAAAATCACGAAATCAATCAATGAAGGATTCGGATCAGATGCATACTCACTGAAGAAAGAATTTATGCTGTTTCCTGCAGACCTTAGACTGTCACCAATAGCACCTGCCATTACAGGTTCAGTGACGAGGATAGCGAGAACTATGATTAACAGAAGAGTGCATATTCTCTTTCCTGTAATCATTTTATCATGCATGTGGTCTTGTACCTCTATCTTTGTTTTTTACTATCTCTTCTTTCAACTTATCTGATTTAAGAGCAATACCATTTCCCTGTTTAGTGAGACGGTTCAGCATTTCAGCAACACTTTCTAAAATTGATTCTTTCTTTTTGATTTCTTTATTGACAGATTGGATAACTTTTGTAGGAGTATCATCTTTAGTCATTTTTGCGACAAAATCATTACGTTCATTTGACTTACCCTGCATTGTCAAAGAGTGCATGTAATGGACAGTCCTTTCGAAATAGGTTGATATTGCCATGGGTTCGTGATCTTTTGCTTCTTTGATTAGCTTGTGAAGCTTAACATTGAGTTCGTTTACATCTAATTTATTTTCTTGATTGTTTTTGATTTCGTATTCACTCAATGCTGCGTTAGCATTGATTATCATAGTTGAAAGAATCAATCTCGAAGATGCTTCTGATTTTTTTACATTGTTTTTTTGTATTTCATTCACACAATTTGTTCCTGCTGTTATGCTAGTGAGTAACTTCTTGTCATTGTTGATTAGTTCATCTGTAAATTCTTCTGTCTTTGAAAGATCTTTAGCGCGCCGTATTTTGACTGTCTTTATCCTGCGGCTTATCTTTGACTGGAGTTTTTTACTCAGATCATAGACTGGTTTTTCAAAGCTGTCTATTGTCTCATTCATAAGTGAATAAAACTCTTTTACAGCTTCAAGTTCTATATTCTTCTTTTTTTCTTCACTAATAAGAGGGCTGAGCCACTTATTGTATATCTGTATAGCAACATCAGGTCGTGCAGCGCCGTGACTGAAAAGATTGACGAATGCTTTTGCGTTCTTCTCCTTACCAAATTCGTTCAGAATTTTTACAAGACTGTTCTTTTTTGCTGATTTAACAAATGACTGCACATTTTCCAGGTTGTTATTCTCGAAATTTGCTGAAGGGAATAGTTTTCTGAGTTCTTCACGTATTTCATCCTCTTGCATGTGCAATCCGTGAGCTATTGCGCGTATACATACATTTTCATCTATGGAATGCGCAAAAGCAGACAGGTTATATTGTTTTGGATCGAAAGGCATGTAAAATCTTTTGAAAAGAATCTTCCATGCACTGACAACAGCCTCGTAATGCCAAATCTTTCTGATCATCTTTGTCTTTTTGCTGTGCTCTCTTAGTTCTTTCACTATCGGTACATTAGGATACTTTTCTGGATAGAGCATCATAAGAGCAGAGTCTAATTCTCTGACAAATTCGTGCACATCGCGTTTTAGTCGAAGTCTTTTCTTGAGTTCCTGCTTAAGCTTTACAAAATGATTTATCTTTTCCCAATTTGGAAGTTTTCCATTCTGCATCTTTTCAGAGATTATTTCCATCATCTTCAGGATGCCTTTGTCAGCCTTGATATGGTTCTGCTTAAGATAAGTTAAGTGCTGTCCAAGACCGTCAGGACCTGAGTGCTCAGAGAAGAAATGCTCAAAGTTTTCCAGTTTATTTACGTGAGATAATATGATTCCGAGTTGTCGAGTCTCCATACCTTCAGGGCTTTGCTCGAATTTGTGTCTTAGATCATTTCTCAAATCCAGTATGGATTGCGTAGTCTCGACTACAAACAACGCTTTCTTCATCCAATCTTGAATTTTATTCGAGTTCATTGTCTATAATGGTGGTAGGTCTGGGGATCCTCTTATTGGTGGAGGAGGTGGGTGTCTTTCTTCATCGGTTCCACCTGGATGTGGTTCAGATTCATCATCTGTTCCACCTGGATGCGTTCCAGGTTCATCATCGTCTGGTCTTTCACCTTCTGCTAGTAATCTTCTGTAAGAGTCTTTCCAACGGTTTAGCTGTTCAGCTATCCTTAACGAGTCAGCATGCCTTCCCTGTGTGACTGCGTTGTTGTACTGTTCTTCAAGATGAACAATTTGTTCTGCCATCCTGTCTTCACGTCTTCGGTTAGTATTCCTGATTCTTGTGGCGCCTGGTTTCGCGACAAACCTACCTATTAGTGGCAGTCCTGAAAGGAAAGCTCGTCCATAGTCTCTGAACTTACCATCATCTCTGGCACGGTCACACAGAGATTCAATCTTGGCTCTTTTTTCCTCACCCATACTTTGCATTATTGTGCCTAACAGGCCATCTCCGACTAGTGCTCCGTAAATATATCCTATGATTATGCCCCAGAATATGTTGATGCCTATTGTCATGAGTGTTATTTCACCTGATGCTCTTACTGCTCCAAACAATGATGTGCCGAGCATGTTCAGTATCAACGTGACAAGAGCAAAAGCAAGACCAAATGCAAAGCCACGACGCAGACCTTGAGGATCACCTTCACCCATTGTGCCTGATAGTTTTCTTCCTATCATAAAGACTGCTATCCAGCCGGCAACAATCAGTACTGCGCTACGGCTCACACGCTGATGAGCTATTAAAGCCGCGAGGAAGCCTGATAGTATTATTGTGAACCATTTGCTTCCACTGTCACCCAGACCTTCAAGCCCAAGCGCGCCACGTGATATGTGAAGCAGCAAGAACAGCAACAATCCAGCGGCAATGAATGCGGGTAGACCTGTACCTTGTTCATTAGTTCTGAATATAGCCTGGCGGCATACGCGTTCGCCCTGGATGTCAGTATAATAAGCGCCTGCACCACAGCATGGAGGATTGGGATCGATTGATAGCCATGACCTGAACATTGAAGGTCCATCAGCACGACAAGATTCCATTGATGGACTTGGTCCAATCAGGAACCTTAGTCCTGCAGCAAAAGATTCTTTTTCCCACAGATAAACAGGCTGACCAGTATCTGCTACAATCTTTGATGCTGTAATCAAAGCGACTATGCCTATTATTATGTACATCACTATTTTCTGTGTGTTGTCGCTGCCAAGCTTGTCTTTTAGTAACAGAATGAATCCAAGGAAAGCAGCACCGAAAACAATCAAGCTGTTTATCCAGAATGCTGCACTGAACACAAAGAATCTTATCTGGCTCCAACCAGTACGCAAACTATCAAACGGACCTGCTTGTACAATTGTTGATAAGACAGATGTGAGAACCACTGCAAGGAGAAGTACTATGAATATCTTAGCGGCATTTTTCATGCTTCTCTGTTCAGTGTTATTATTGCTCCTCATAGTGGTCCTCCTGTCTTAGATAATGTTGTCTCTTCAGGCGTCTCTTCAAATTCAATACTACGGAACATGAAATAGCACCATCTCCTGAGAACAGGATTGGCGAAATCAAATGTGTTATCTGTCTTGACCAGCATGTCAACCTCGACGAGCCGTTCTATAAGACTCTTGGTAACAGGACCTGATCTGAATATCAAATGTGCAATCTCTGTAAGTCTCATTGGCCTGTTTTGTGATACGACTTTTAGTATTGCTTTCAGAAGTGATTCTCCTCTTGCTCTGTTGAGGGAATCAGTGAACAGGTTTCTTGAGTAACTATGCAGTCTGGAGTATTTTGTGACGAGTTCAGAATCAAAGATGTGATGAATCAGGCTGATGTTTTGCTGCACATCTTCTGATTTCTCTTTTGCGAATCTTTGGGCAATGCTGATTATTGCGATAGGCAGACCTGCTGATATGTTTAGGACTTCGGTTGATATTCTCTTGTCAATTTTTCCTGCGATGCTTTCAAACAGATCATGGACCGCTTCTAATTTCAGAGGTTTGAGATTGATTGAGTCGATCTTGTACTGCTTCAAAGCAGTTTTCATTAAGTGAACAGCAGAGGAAGAAATTATGTAAGAACAACCTGCTTTATCGGCATGACTGAAGAAAGTTCCGATAGAATCACTTATTTTTGAGAAACTGTTCAGCTTTAGAAGTTCTTCAAAGTTGTTTATTGCTATTATTGTTTTTTTGTCGTTGATCTTGAAGGACTGTGCGAACCTGAACGCAGAATCAAGTAGAAGTTGTTGGTCAGGTTTTATTTTTTCAAGTTCATTCTTTACAGTTGCTATGATTTCATTACATTCTTTGCTAAGTTTTAGTTTGCTTAAATAATCAATTGATGGTTGTTGTACTGAATCTTTGCAGAGCGCAGCGATGAACTCAACAGAAAAGCTTTCGGGTGTTGGGCTTAATTTCCTTAGATCTATGTAGAAAGAGTTTGAGTTGTCGCAGATATTATTGAGTAAATATGTTCGTCCTAGTCCTGATGCAGCAAGAACAGCGACTGTTTTTGATTTAGAAATAGATTCTTTAGCGTGCTTAAGCTCAGAAATCCTGCAAGTGAACGGTTTCGCCTCTTTTTTTTTACTTTGTCGCTGCATCTGTCTGTTAATAATTTATTTACCAATCGGTATATAGTCTTATTGGACTAATCTTATATAAAGATTGTGATAAAAAAGGGGGGTCCCCCCATTTTATTGGGGGGTTGTTTTTTGGAGATCGCGGCAAGAGCCGCGTTTAGTTTAATTGGTCTATATGTTTTCTGATATTTATTCCATTTGGTATACTCATATAAAAATGTTTCTTTTTTTGGTTTATTTATGATTGTGTTATTTGGTATATATACTTATTGGTATAGTTATTTTGTGGTTTGTATGAAGAAGTCTAAGGTTTGGAGAGGGGTTTGGTGGTTATTGATTATTTAATAGAAAAATAAAAATCACAAAGCCTTCGACATCAACGTCTCAGATTCTTTGACATGGCGTGGTTTCACTGCCTGTGCAATACCATTACTGCGCTCGCACTACTGTGTTTTTTAATGTGGTCGCCCAACTGCACTCGCTATTGCTTCTTTAGTTTTAAGCTCGCTAGGCGGTAATGGTAGCACAAGCAGTGTTGTGGTTGTTGGTTGTGTGGGGTGTTGTTGTGGGGTTGTGTGGGGTTTGTGTGGTTGTTTGTGGGTTTTTAGGTATATTTTGCATATTACCCCAAAAGTTTATAAGGAAGTCTTAAACACCGCATACTAGGTGTTTTTCATGGAAGGCGTAATAGCAAATTATCGGGGAAGTCATCACACACAATATAATAACCAGATGATATTGGTTATAGATGGTGTAGATAGCAAAGAGGAGGCTGTAAAGCTTGTCAGCAAGACTGTTGTGTGGACTTCACCAGCAGGAAAGGAGCTAAAAGGGGAAATAAGATCATCGCACGGAAACAAGGGTGCGGTCAGAGTTATATTTGAGACAGGAATGCCTGGACAGTCAAAAGGCACAAAGGTTAAGATTCAGTAAATCCCCTTCTAGATTTTCATAAATGGGCTCTTAGTTCACTGGTACTTTACTTGGATGAATCTTGCGTAAAGCAGAAGAGAACGTCCGGTTGGCAATCGGGAGGCAGCGGGTTCAATATGGCTAGACAATAGTTAGCCAATGAAAATCCCGCAGAGTCCATCCTTTTTTCTTCAGAAACTCTTTATGCTATAGTTTTTATCAGATTCTCACCATTAATCTTGTCTATGTACTTAGCGACTTCATCAGGCACCATATCTTTCCACTTTTTTCTGTTTGTCAATCTTTTCCTGATTTCAGTAGCGCTGATATTGAAATGGCGCGGTGTAAGAATCACATCATAACCTGCTTTTTTGAAAAGACTCACTGTCCAAGGATTCTCTGTTATTATCTTACCTGGCTTTTTTTTGATAATATTTTCGATGTGGTGCACATAATTCCCGTCTCCTTTGATATCGGGTATGAAGAATATCTTGGCAGGGATATTTTTCACTTTAAGTGACTTTTCTAACATTATCTTTCTTTGAACAGCCGAAAAAGGATTCAGCTTTGTCCTTTTCTCCTGTGCACTGCCTATAGCGATGATTATTCTTTTGTCATCCTGATAAGCATCTTCTAAGACTTTCATATGACCCTTGTGCAAAGGTTGAAATCTTCCTAGTATTAGTATCATGACTGTCATTCTTTGTAGGAAATATTTAAATATTTTGAAGCAGAAGAGACTATTATGAAATTAAAACTGCTTTTTATTGTAATTGCTGTGATTGCCATAGGGGTTACGACATTATCTGGTTGTTCTGAGAAACAGAAATACATGATGACAGATGAAGAACTTGAGCAGGAAAGGTCTATGGAGCAGACAGGAGTGTCTAATCCTGCAACACTCAATTGCATGCGTACAGAAGGAGCAGTATGGCAGCTTAAAGAGGATCCTAAAGGAAACCAGTACGGTATCTGCAGGTTTGCGGATGGGAGCTTTTGTGAAGAATGGGCATATTACCATGATCAGTGCGAACCAGGGCTCAATATGACAATATGTGGCGATCAATACCTGGGAAAAGCAATATGCCCTCCTGAATACGACCCTGTATGTGGGAGATTGTATGATAATAAGACTGAAACAGATTCGTGGCAGAAGTTCAGCAATGTTTGTAAAGCCTGTATTGAAGATGGGATTGAAGGATATCTGCCTGGTGAGTGCTAGTGACTACTAAAGAAGTTGAGTTTAGGAATTCAAAAGGACACACTCTTTCTGGAATCATACGATATTCAGAACCTGTTGAGCCAATCAAGTATCCTGTGGTGGTTGTGCTTCATGGTTTTGCAGAGCATAAACATCATGACTTGACTGCAGATATTGCAAATATGCTTGTGCATCATGGTTTTCTGACATTACGTTTTGATTTTCACGGTCATGGAGATAGTACTGGTGCTTTCGAGGAACTGACAATACACCAGCAGGTGGATGATGTTATCTCTGCGCTTGACTTTATTTCTGAGCTTAAGGACGCAGACAAGGACAGGATATCTGTTGTTGGAACAGATATTGGTGGTAATATAGCATTGCTTGCTGCGGCCAAAGACGCGAGAGTGAAAGCGCTAGTTGTACAAGGGGCGCGCAGCCACTTTGACCGTCACATAGAGAGTAGATTCCAGAAGTATGAGATTGAAGAGCTGATGAGGACAGGACTTTATGAGAATTCTGATTTTCGGATAAGAAAAGGATATGTTGTCAGTGCAAGAATGCAGAATGTGCTGGATGAACTGAAAAGAGTCTTTGTACCTGTGCTGTTCGTGCACGGAAATGATGATCTGCGCGTACGGATAGATGAGAGCAGGACGCTTTTTGGAGCTGCTAATGATCCTAAAGCTATTGAAGAAGTAGACGAGGCTGATCATTGGTTTCGAGGAGATAAGAGAGAGGTGCTTGTTGAGCTTATTGCAGAGTGGTTTAAGAGATGGGTTAGGTGAGATGTGTCATGTCTGCTATATCAACCTAGCGAGTCTACAAGCCGGATGGTCGGGTTGCCGTTTTATGTGCTTAAGAAGGATGATATCGCATTTCTGGAGGAATATTTTTCTGAAGGTCGGCCAAGCGATGGTATGGGAAATTTTATAACATATCTTTTCCAGAGAAGTTCGGTTCACGTGCACATATTACGGGAAGACCCGCACGATATTGGAGATTTACCAAGCTATCTTCAAGCAAAAAAGATAATTGAAGGTGAATAAAAATGGATGATTGTATATTCTGTAAAATAGTTCGGGGCGAAGCGCCCTGCGCAAAGGTTTATGAAGATTCAGATGTGATAGCATTTTTGAGCATACCGCCGAACAATAAAGGGCACACGCTGGTGATCCCTAAGGAGCATTATGAGACTATCCTTGATGTGCCTGAGGAAATTCTTTGTCGCGTTGTGTTGGGTGTTCAGAAAGTGGCTGGTGCTGTGAAGCAAGGCACGGGCTGCGGCGGGTTCAATATCGTGCAGAACAATTTTCGAACTGCAGGGCAGATAGTGTCGCATCTTCATTTTCATATCATACCTCGCGTTGAGGATGACGGGTTTCGATTCTGGCCTTCGACTAAGTATGATGAAGGAGAGATAGAGGAGTGGAGGCTTAAGATAACAGAAGCTCTGGAGCAGAGAAAGCTTTAAATATAAGTTTAAACATATGTTTAAACATATGGTAGTCAAGACAATTACAATCAAGCAAGACGCGTATGATATCCTTAGTTCTATGAAGCGCCCTGATGAGAGCTTCTCTGACCTAATCATGAGGGTGGGTGGCGATAGGAAGGTTACTGCGAAGGAACTTTTTGGCAGACTTAATGATTCTGGCAGTGAATTGAAGAAGATGAGATTGAGGTTGAAGGAACAACGTGAGAAGATGGACAAGGAGATGGAGGAACGCTATAATGTATTTGCTTGACACTTCAGTGATGTTTGAGATACTCTCGGCGACGAAGACAGGTGCTGCCGCCCTGCTTGAGATAGGTGAAGAGTCTGTGGCAATATCATCTCTTACGAGATACGAGCTTCTCGCGACTAGAAAAGGGAAAAGGTTTGAAGAGATGCAAAGGATGCTCAGAAGTCTCCCTGTCATTGCATATGACACTCCCTGCGCGGATGTGTCAGCGGATCTGAAGTCCAGGATGTCTGTAAAAGGGAAAACAATAAGCTATCATGACACTCATATTGCAGGTACATGCATTTATAACAACCTTATCCTAGTCACGCTTGACAAGCACTTTGCAAATGTTCCTGGTTTGACTGTCAAGAAACTCGAATTTGAGAGTTAGACTGCTTGAACCCCCCAAAAACCTTATAAATAATCCTTTTCTCAGAAAACCTAAGTGCCGCCGTAGCTCAGCGGTTAGAGCGCTACGCTCATATGAATGAGCGATGAGGCGAAAGCCAGTGATTAATTGTAGCTCTGAGATACGTAGAGGTCATGGGCTCAAATCCCATCGGCGGCACCTTTTTTTATAATGTGTTATGTGATTGGAAGGATGTATAAATGGTGATGATGCAGGAAAAAGTAGCAGAATTTCTGGATGAAGCAGGATATTCTACATTGGAAGAGACTAAAAAGTGGTTTAAGCTTAAGATTGAAGCAGCAAAATAATATGTTCTCTATAAAGAATTGATAGTTGGAAAATTCCTTCGGGAAACTTGGAGTTTAGTTACAATCTTCTTTGTTAATAGAACTTGTGAAGCTTTGATTGTGTGTTGACTTGTACTGTCAGCGGCACCTTATTATACTTCTATGTCTTATATTTCATTTATGAGAGTTGATAATTGCCCTAAGAATCTCAGAGATTGTCCTGAAAGTGGATGTCCTATGCATCCTTGCTGGGCTTATGAACAGCACATGGCTGGTGTGGACAGAAATAATAAAAAACAGGATAGCGGTTGGGAATAATTTTGATGAGTTTTTTTTAAGTTACATATAGTAATACTTATTCTGCGTTTTGATAAAAATATTCAAAACAATTTATTTAAGTTCTGACTGCCTAATAATACTGGGGTTGAGAGGTGCTGGGATGCGATATATACTAAATGCTAGAGATTTAATCAGCGACCAGCAGGACTTTGTTTCTACATCAGGGGTAGGAGTTGCTACAGGCACAGCATATTCTTTAGGGGATGTGCTTGAATTGGATGGTCTATCATATAAGATAGAATCATTGATTGGGGAAGGTGGATTTTCAGAGGTGTATAAAGCAAGCTGTGGCAATGAGGAGGTCGCTATAAAGGCGCTGAAAAAGGACTATCTTGACTTTGAGGGTGATGCAACAGAATCACTACTTGAACGCGTAGCGTGCAATGAACAGGATTTAAAAAAGCTTGTTTATACAAGGTTCTGCAAAGAGCATTCAATAATGTCAGAATTAAATCATAATTCAATACCTATTGTCGGCGGTATCGCTAATGACTTCTATGTGATGGAACTTTTATCTCCTATGCGGTTCACAGAACTGGACAATAATACTTACAAGCGGATGGTATTGCAGTTGGCAGAATGTCTTGACTATCTTTCATCTGAAGAGATAGTGCATAAAGATATCAAACCAGACAATTTGTGTGTTGATTCTAATGGAGATTTTAAGCTGATAGATTTTGGGGCATATTGTCATCTTGGGAGTGCGAATCCTTTTCCGTTGACGTATAGCTATGCTGCGCCTGAATTGTTAACAGGTGAAGTGAATTCAAAAACCGATATTTTTTCAGCTGGACGTACTCTTCAGGCGATGTGTGGTGCACGGTATCGTGGGATGTTTTTGTCACTTGAGGAGTCGCTTGGGTGCGTGATGGAATTGTATAAAAGTCCACTTTATTCAGAGATGCTTGATAGGGCGACGCAGCCGGATGTTATTGATAGGTTGAGTGTTAAGGATTTTTTGCGGTTTGCGCAACGGTTGAATGATAGTAAGGCAGTATTGTTTGATCGTGAAAAAATAGAAGATTATTGGCGTCGTAAACTGTTTTTTAATTCTGATTATGATCCTACCATATTGGAAGGGCGTATGATTGAGTGCGAGATTGTGATTGAAGGGATGGTGGATGTTTAGAGCCAGTCCAGGAATGGCAGAAGATGGGACTCTGATCTCAACGAGACCAGTCTACCTGGTGTTACAGGGTCATTGTTGTTGTCTAGTATTCTGCTGGACTGATGAGCCTGTCTGATTTTACCCAATAGGAACTGTCTTTCGCTTTCGAGTCCATCAATATGCTGGTTGAAAAAGTGCTTTTGCAGGTCTACTGAAATACTGTTCTCGTCCTGTTCATGGGCTATCACTTTTTGAGATACTGAAAGAAAACCTTTGATACATCTTATGTAATCCTCATGATCCAGGAAATCAAGATTTATCCGTATTACTTCATGGGCTGCCTGAAGTTTGAACTGCAGATGCCTGTCACGGTGTCCGTGTGGGTGGTGGTGAATCATAGCTTCCCTGTTCTTTGTGCTACCTTCAGACCCAACAACAACATATCTTGCAGTCGTAAGATTCAAAGAGTATTTATCCTCTACAAAAGAATTTGTTTCACTAATCTCTATTGTGAACGCGCCTTGAGTATATCTGATTCTTGATTCATGTTCTTGTTCACTGCGAATATCCTCAAGATGTTCCTGGTTTGAGTATTCGGGCAAAACACAGATAAAGCTTTTTTGTGGCATCATCTCAACCTTTTCTGCACGTCGGAATAGAATGAATCCATGGAAAGACCATTGCGTTGATATGCTTTTTCCCATCTGTCTGGGGTGAAATAGTCTGGCTTTGTCATCACTTCATAGATCTGGATGTCAAATGTCTGTTCAAGCACATCCTTGATACAGATAAGGTAGATAAGCCGGTACTCGCTCTTGTCTGACTGTATTATTTTTTCCGGATCAGACCAGTTTTTGCTGCCTATTTTAATATTATTTATTTCGAGATCAAGTTCCCACTCGAGATGGTCTGGTTTGTAATTTTTTAGGTATGTTGACTTCTTTAACATTGAGATGATCGCGAGGTCGTTGTAAGTACAGACAACAGAATACTTGTTCTTGTCAGTCTCAACATGTATTGTTTTATGTGTTCTTTGGTACTTTGTGCCTTTTAATTTACCTTTTTCGATGATCCTGGTGCCTTCTTCTTTGGATAGATCTGTAACTGTCCGTATCAACCGAAGTATTATCTGTTCATGGGTCTCTTTACCCTGAGCCATAGATTCCAGCATCTTTTTGGTCTTCTTGGTGAGTCTTACAGAGGATATTTCCTCATTTGATTTGACCTTGATTGTTTGATTATCCATTTTGCGTATATTATGTATATTTTATATATGATATATATGGTGTATATTTAAATGTTCCTATTTTAAGTTGTGTAGAATGGGGTTTGAGCTGGCGGTGAAATTACTTAAACTCTATCTTGACAAGACCCTGTTATATCTATGAATGCCTGGATCAAATAGCTTTCATATTTTTTCCGTCCTGGATTTACTTCTGACTCGAGCTCCAGGTCATACATGTAATTGATGAAATTGGTCTGTTGGGTGTAATCTTTGCAGGAACTGAAGAAATTGTTGATGAATGTTTTGCATTCTGGTAAGTGTTGACACCAGTGGTTGAGAAGTTCATTGTTGACTATTGTCTGTAATGATTGCATATTGTTGTTAGGGGTTTGGTGTTCTTAATTGTTTTGGCGTGGAGTTTTATTTTTTAATTGTTTTGATAAGTTATCGAGCATGCTCTTATTTCAAATTGCACGGGTTCAATACCCCTCCCTTTAGGGTGCAATTTGTAATCCCTAAAAGTTTGACAATCAATTTGCAAGCCCGTAATACCCCTACCTTTAGGTAGGGGATAGGGCTTGCGTATAGATTATTGTCAAACTTTTAGTTATTGCTACCTATACTTTAAAAAATAACGATAGTTATTTAAATAAGTAATGCTTTTTATGGGTGTTATGGACCGATTAATCCCTAATGAAAGAATAAAACTGCTTGAAATCTGGAATGATAACCTATTTAGTGAATACGGCATTGCAGAAATAATGAAATTGGCAGGAAAAAAGTCTAAGCCCTGGGTTTTTAACACGTTAAAAATATTATCAAAACACAAGTTACTGATTCTAAGTCGAAAAGGTAATATGAACATATACTCCTTAAACATCAATAATCCTAATACTATCCATTTTCTGCAATATCTGGAGGCGCAGAGGGGTCTGGATTTCCCACAGTTGGATTTAATCCAGGAAACAATCACTAGCATACATCTAAAGAATTATTGTCTTATTGTTTTTGGCAGTTTTTCGCAAGGAAAACAAAAAAAAGGGTCTGATCTGGACTTATGTTTTTTAATAGACGCAAAAAGTGCTGCCAAACGAATCAAACCATATTTTAATGAGATCAAGTTAAACCATGCAGTTTCTGTAGATGAACACTATATCACTTTTAATGAGTTCAAAAAAATGCTTCTAAGAAAAGAAGAAAATCTTGGAAAACAGATATATAGAAAGCATCTGCTGTTTTTTAACCAAGATATATATTACCAATTGATAATTGAGGCTCATAAAAATGGATTCAGACTCTGAAAATCAGTTAAAAACAACGGCAGGGATAATTCCTGCTATAGGGTGGGTTGGTGTTTCTTAAGTTAGATAGAATAAAAGTCTACTTTGATTTCATCTTCAAAGTCAATCTCAGCATAGGTTCCGTGATCAAAGCTTGTTATAGTTTTTAGATCGTGTGGGTTGATTAATTCAAACTTACCTAAATTGCCTGGGTTGACTACTGTAGTTTTTTTGTATTGTTTGCTTGATGGAATAGCTTCTTGGGTATTGCCGCAGATCACTAATCTTGGCTGGTTTGTTTCTATATATTGCGTTATTGCTTGAGAGCCAATATGGTTATCATCTTCTGGAGCTTCATGGGTTATCAGTATATCTGTGGTTGTTTCTTCTAGAAATTTGTGAATGTCATAATCCTTGAACTGTTCAATATCTCCTAATTTTTCTAGCAATTTGATATGTGGTGGGTTTTCTAAAGCTCCTCCGTATCCTGTGATTGTTGAACTTCCAATTGTTGAACTTTTTTTGTGAAGGTTTTTGTCTTTAAAGACAGCTTCAATATCTATATCTGAATCGTAATTACCTGGGATTACAAAGTAAGGTTTGTTGCCTAATGCCTGTTTCATTTCAGTGTATGTTTTTTGTACGTGTTGTCTTTTTGCTTCTATAAACCCATTCCAAAGGGTTTCTAACTGACGTCTGGTGTAAGGTCTTAGGCAGAGGTCGCCTGCTATTAGAATATAGTCTCCTTGGGCCTTTTTGGTTAGTTTTACTAATGACTCTAAATCGTCGTAAATGTTGGCACAGATGGTCAGTTTCATGGGTTTGGTAAGTTGGGGAGGTTAATAAACGTTATGGTTTGTTAGTATTCTTGGGTGGTGAAAATGTAATAATTATATTTACATCTAATAGAAATTGTACAAAATTGTTTTAAAAGTTCTACGAAATGGTTATAAGAAAGTAAATCATAACTGTTATGCATGGGTATGCTAATGAACGCTAAGTGTGGATGTGGGTATACAGTTGGGTTAAGCATAGGATGCGGTTTTGGGCCAGGAACAAGAAGGCCTGCATTATGCAAGAAATGCAAACTGGTATCAGCCATAGATGTCTGCATGAGATGCGGTGGTGAAGTACAGTTCATTGAAACAGAACATGTGGCATATCCCGCCTTTTCTAAAATAAACTTTTAAAATGCAAGATCTGGAAAATGAACTGGTTCAAATTCGAAAGGAGATTTAATCTCGCATAAATCTCCAACACATTCAACAGGCTCTAAAAGGTCGGAACGAACGAACTATTCGCCAACTTAAAAACCTGCTTCAAAGATTATTTTTCTTTCATCAATTGCTTTTTCTCGATATTTTCTTTAAAATCTAATTCGCGAAGTTCAATACCATCTGGATAAAGCATTTTGACATATTTCTCAAAATCGTGACCTTGTGCAAACTTATACTCATCAGAAAGAGTAATTTCAGGGAGAGTCTTTTGATTTGACCTCCATAGTAGTTTAGGACATTGAAGATTGTTCATAAATTTGGACTTGGTAGGCTGGTCATTTTGCTTTTTTTCTTATCACTTCATCGATTGTTTTCTTATCTTTGGTTTTCCATTCAGTCCAGCCATTTGCTCTTCTTGCAAGAATAACTGCTGCTGCCGCACTTGGTGAATTGAACAAGTGGTCTGATGAAAATACCAGAACTCCTTCTCTTTCAAATAAGATTTTTTGTTCTTTAAGTTTAGAACGCATATTCAAGACCCAAGGACCTGCACTTTCAGATTCTTCAAGATTGGCTTTTGAACCTTTAAAAACTAATAATCCATCTTCTGAATAAGTTCCTTGTGCATCTGCATCTTTCCCTTTACAATAAATCATATTTTTCTTTTCTTTTCTAATTGATTCAAAAATAGGAAATCCTAATGTTCCAATAATAATTTTTAATTCTTCAAAGAATCTTAAAACGAAATCTCTATCTTTATTTGTTAAAGAGGATTTTGTTGGTGTGTTGCTGTTATGTAAAGAACATCTGTTTGTTTCTTTTGCAATTTCGCAGCAATGGTTTTCAAGAAACTTTATGTGTGCTTTGTTAAGATTATGTTTAACAGATACAAAACAAATGGCTGTTTGCCAGAATTCCTTTGAACTATTATGTTGTTTTAATCTTTTAATAAGTTGCTCTGCTTCCCCAATGTAAATCTCTGGCTTACCCAAATCATCAGATTCACCAACAAGAAAATATACTCCTGGATCTTGCAAGTCATCTCTTTTTGTTACATCCCCTAATTTGGGTCTTGGAACAACTATTGCTTTTGTGATGCTGTCCATTATGGTGCATTCTCTTACTCCTCTTGGATTTGCATTGGGTAAGTATATTTCAATAGTTCTTCCAATCATTTTTCATCATCTCCTAAATCATCAGATATTGATTTTAACTCTTCTAATGCACTTGTTAAGTCATCTACTAACTCTTGTGCAATTACATTTGGTTTTGGAAGATTGTCTAAATCATCTAAACTCTTGTCTTTAACCCAGAATATGTCAAGATTTGTTTTATCTCGTTTGAGAATTTCTTCATAAGCATATTTTCTCCATTTTCCTTCTGGGTTCTCTTCTGAATAGGTTTCTTTTCTTTCGTATCTATTCTTTGGATTATAACACTCGATGAAATCTTTTAAATCATCAAATTTGAACGGATTTTCTTTTGGTGTGAAATGGACGTTTGTTCTCAAATCGTAAAACCAAACTTCTTTTGTCTGAGCGTCAGGTGATGCTCCTTTCTTTTCAAAGAAAAGAACATTTGCTTTAACTCCTTGTGCATAAAATATCCCTGTTGGTAATCTTAATATAGTATGTAAATCGCAAGTTTCCATTAACTTCTTTCTAACTGTTTCTCCTGCTCCACCTTCAAATAATACGTTATCAGGAAGAACTACTGCCGCAGAACCATTTATTTTTAGAATACTCTTTATGTGTTGTAAAAAGTTAAGTTGTTTGTTCCCAGATGAAACCCAGAAATCATCTCTTGTAATAGTTAGGTTTTTCTTTTCTGTTTTTCCATCTTCTGTAATTATTGTATCAGATGATTTCTTTCCAAAAGGCGGATTTGTTAAAACCATATCTTGATTCGGACCTGGATTTTCTTTCAATGCATCGTTTAAATCAATCGGGCTTTCTTCGTTTGCAACTCCGTGCAAATACATATTCATAACACATAGGCGTGCAGCCATTGGAACAATTTCAACACCTGAAAAATGTTCAGATTTTAATTTAATCAGTTGATCTCTGTCAAGTTTATTATGTTTTAAAATATAGTTGTATGCTGATAATAAGAATCCACCAGTTCCACAACACGGGTCGTGAATCTTCTGTCCTGGTTTTGGTTGCATTACTTCAACCATCGCATCAATTAAGACTCTTGGGGTAAAGTATTGTCCTGCTCCACCTTTAACATCGGAAGCGTTCTTTTCTAAAAGACCTTCATAAGCATCTCCTTTCAGATCAACGTCAAGTGAAAGCCAGTTCTCTTTTGCAATAAGTTCAATAATCAGTTTTTTTAATTTGGCAGGATCTTGAATTTTATTCTGTGATTTTCTAAAAATAACTCCAACAATACCTTTTTCCTTTCCAAGACCTTCTAAGGTTTTCCTATATTGGGTTTCTAATTCAACACCATCGCATTTCACAAGAGTCTCCCAATTGAATTCTTTTGGAACTTTTGATTCTTTGTTGAAAGGTGGCTTTGTTCGTTCATCGTCCATCTTTAAGAAAAGTAGAAATGTTAATTGTTCAACATAATCGCCATAGGATAAACCATCATCTCTTAAAATGTTACAATAACTCCATAATTTATTTACTAATTGTTTTGCATCAGTCATCATCATACCTCACTAACTTGCCCTCGAAGGCAGATTTTAAAATTGATTTTCTCAAAGTCTCCGCTTTAAGTAAAGAATCCTCAATAGTCTCTTTAAGTTTGTCAATAACGGAGAATTGAGATTCTATAAATTCAATAATTTTTTCTGTTTCTTCCCATTTGAATGTGGGTATATCCATTTCTGAAATATCCTTTAAACTCAAATTTGCTCTCGCGACATCGACTTTTTTATTTGTATAATATGCTAATGCGTCATTTGAATTTAGATAATAACAAAGATATTTGTTATATTTTTTATCTAATAATCTTATAAGGGCTACTGCTTGATTTATATTTGCTAAATTGCTCAAATTGTATATTGCCGCTCTTCCTATTGAGGCACCCACAATATTCAATAACACATCTCCTTTTTCTAAGATTGATCTCTTTTGCTTTTTATTAAACTCCAACTCCAAATATTTAGTTTTAGTTAGATCTATTTTTCCATCTCTAACATTCTCGCTTGTAATAAATAATAAATCTGGATTCTCTGTATAATTTATTCCTTGCCACCTTGGAGATGCACCTTTAGTAATTATTTTTGTTAATGTTCCTAATTTTTGTAGAGAAAATTTTTTTTCAATGGTCTCCATATTTCCAGAAAAAGATTTTTTTAAAATACTCTGTCTATAAATTTCAAGTTTATTCTTGATAGTCTGCAAACTTTCAATTGCAGAATCTAATCTTGTGAATTGTGTTTCAATTTCTGCAACAATAAGTTCTTGTTCAGGCAGAGATGGATTTGGAAGAGGTATTTTTGCAATATCCCTTGAAGATAAATGTTTGACTGTAACTGCCGATGTTGAATTGTGTATTGCCTGTAAGTATCCTGGTAGAATATAAAAAAATAATTTTTTGTTAAATTTTGTTTCATCAACAGTTATTTTACATACTCGCTGATTTAGTAAAGCATCTTTTCCTTTCCAAATTGCAATATTGAAATCTCCATCCATTCCAATAAGAATATCTCCTTCTGATACAATATATGATTTATCATAGTCTCCAAGATAATTAACCACAGTTATTGATTTTGTGATATCTCTAATTCGAATAAGTGGCATTCCTTCTTCTGATTTCTGAAACTGAGATGACTTAAATGCAAATCCGTTAAGTATATCTGCAATTTCTTTAATTTGGATTCTACTCCAATTTTCTTTCTTAGCAAGAAGGTTCTTTTCATTCTTCTGAACTAATTCTTCCACAGTGACTGATAATGACATTAAACAAACACCCCTAGAAGTATCGTCCCTATAATTCCTAATGTCGCACCAATAGCAAGTCCCCACCAGAATCGTTTATTATTGAATTTTTCAATATCCATTTTCTCTTTAATTTGTTCTTTGAATCCTTTGAGATCATTTTCGTACATATTTTCATATTTATCCATTTCAAATTCTTCAATTTGGATGTCTTCTTTTAATTTATTTAATTGAAATTTGATATCTGAGAATTCAGAACCTCTTGTTTTTCTTTTGTCTACTGTTTCAATAAGTGATTTTATTGCTAATTCAATTGCTTTTTTCCATTCTTCTATGCAAAAGGTGTTTAGTGAAGTAATGTCTAATTTAGACTCTTTCTTTCTATTGAGATGTAATTTGATAGAATTAAGTTTTTCAGATATTTTTTTATTATCTTTTTCAAAATCTTTTTGATAAATATCTCCCAACTTTTGCAAATGGCTAATGTATTTCCAAATATCATTATTCTTTTTACTCACCATTTTAGAAACCCCAAAACCCTTTACTTTGAGGACGAATAATATAATATGCTCTCATTCCTTCATCATAATATATACGTTCATTAAATCTTCGAGCCGCTTCTGCTTCTGCACGAGTAGTATACCAGTATCTTCCGTATTTCTTGAATCTTGCCATCCTATACACTCAATTCATTTAGTTCTTCTATTATTCCGTTCAATCTGTCACCAAAGATGTGATATGCTTTTCCAAGTCCGCCCATTTGAGCAAGGATGCCCAAATCAAAGTCGTCTGCTGTGATTTCAACTGATTCTGAAATGTGTTCTTTTATTTTTTCAAGCCAATTCAACTGTTCTTGGCTAAATGATACGCCCATTGCTTTTTGTTTAGAAAGCCAGTTTGCAAATCTTTCATTAACTGTAACAACGAAAGGTTCTAATGTTTCATTTTTACCTAATTCAAATCTTAATAATGATACAAAATCAACTACTTTGCCTTTTGCGGAACCATAAACTTTTCCTTTTTCACAAACCTTGTATGAATCCCATAACTTAGGAGATGTTAATTTGTAAGGCGCATTTTGAATTTTATCAGCCATTTCTTTAAGGTCAGAATACTTCAAGTTCTTATTATTGTAAAATGCTTGAATGATTGTTAGTTCATCTTTGTTCTCTTCAATGAATTTTTCGAATGACTCAATATTATGTTTTGCTTTATCCGCAGATTCTTCTGAAAAGCCAGAATCTAGTACTTCATCAACTGACACATCATCAATAATAATCTCTGTTTCTTTTTTAATTTCAGGAAGTCTTGAAACAAGTTCTCCGTGATTTAAAAACTCTGTAATTGCAGCGTTTCTGGATTCTGCACAAACTTCATTTAATTGGTCTGTGGTTAATTCTTCTCCAAACTTCTCTTTTGCTTTTGCAAGATTGTTGTCTGCATTGATTGCATCAACAAATAGTTTGGCAAAGAACTTTAAGTCTGCTCCACCAGAGAGTTTTGAGATTTCTTCTTTTTGAGTATCATTTAGTTTCTTTTGTAAGCGAGATAATCTACTTGCCATAGATGATAAATCTTCATCTGTTGGGTCTCCATATCTAATGTTTTGTAATAACTTTTCAAATGAAACTCCTGGTTTTTGTTCTAATGGTTTGCTGTCTGATAGTTTGTGTCCTTCGTCTGTTACGCCAACCGCATCAACAATAATAAAGTGGTCTTTTGCCATAGCATCGGGAGTTACAGCCTTAAAGTCATCATTTGGCATTACTCGAACTCCACGTCCTTTCATTTGCTCAAAATAATTACTGCTGTGAATATCTCTCATAAAAAAAACTACTTCTAATGGTTTGATGTCTGTTCCTGTTGCAATCATATCAACAGTTACAGCAATTCTTGGATAGAAGCTATTTCTGAATTGTTGAATAAGGTTCTTTGGAGTTTCTCCTTCTGTCTTATAAGTAATTTTAACAGCGAATTTATTTGATTCTCCAAATTCTTCTCTAACAATTTGAACAATTTCTTCTGCGTGATTATCATCTTTTGCAAAAATAAGTGTTTTTGGCATAACTGTTCTGCCAGGAAATATTTCAGTATAGATTTTGTCTTTGAATGTTCTAATTACTGTTCTTATTTGATTTGTTGCTACAACTGACCTGTCAAGTTTTGAACTATCATATACTTCTGCCTCTTCAAGTGTTTCCCATCTTTTTCTTCTGGTTCGCTTATCTCTTTTTTGAATAACCGTTCCAGCATCTATGGTTGAACCTTCTTCTGTGATTTTTGTTTTGATTCTGTAAACTCCAAAATCAACATTCACTCCATCTGCGACTGCTGCTTCGTGTCCATATTCCATAACCATATTTTGATTGAAGAATCCGATGGTGTGCATTGAAGGAGTT
The DNA here is from genome assembly GCA_013203345.1 of Candidatus Woesearchaeota archaeon. GTDB lineage: Archaea > Nanobdellota > Nanobdellia > Woesearchaeales > UBA11576 > JABMQF01. Next base: position 19,691 of record JABMQF010000032.1, on the reverse strand, counting down.
GCAGTTAAACCAAGTAAGAATGCGTCAAAATAATCTAATACTTGTTTCCATTGATTATAAATAGAACGATGACATTCGTCTACAATTATCATATCGAATTCTTCAATAGGTATCTTCTCGTTATACTCTACTGTTTTTACTTCGTTAGGACCCGTCTCAAAACCAGATTTCTCTTCTGCTGTTTCGTCAAGTTCTTCTCCTCGAAGCATTGAATAAACTCTTTGAATGGTGGAAATACAGACTTTACTTGAACTATCAATAAAATTACTTGTCAATCGTTGAACTCCGTATATTTCTGTAAATTTACGTCCATCGTCTGGTGTTGAGAATTTTTGAAATTCTGTTTCTGTTTGTTCACCAAGGTTTCCTCTATCTACAAGGAACAATATTCTTTTTGCTTTGGCATTTTTCAATAATCTATAACAGATATTTACAGCGGTGTAAGTTTTACCGCTTCCGGTTGCCATTTGAAGTAATGATTTTGGCTTCCATTGAGCAAGCGAATTTTCAGTATTGATTATTGCAGTTTTTTGAGCAGGCCAAAGAGTATCATTGTGTAAATCGTGAGATGTTGATAATCGTTTCCTGAATGTTTCGTGACCTTCTTCAAGCCAGTTCTCACAGGTTTCAGGTCTATGAAGACTAAACACTGCTCTACTTTGAGGTTTGGGATCCCAAAGATTGGTAAAGTGTGTTTCTGAACCTGATGTTTCATAAACAAAAGGGAGTGGTAAAGGGACACTTTTAAACTGCTCGGGAAAACCTTCTGCATATCTGCTTGATTGGATTTCTTTTCCAGTTAATGTTTCACCTTCTTTTTTGGCTTCAATAATTCCAACTGCAAAACCATTTATAAATAGAACATAATCTGCTTCGCCAACACCTTGACCCATATGAAAGTATTCAACAGCAACGCCTTTTGCTGCTCTAATGTTCGCATTCGTAAAATCTTGAATAGTCCAACCTGCCTTGGTCAGCATAGGATTGATAATATTATGACGTGCTTTATCTTCGGGAGTGTGAATAAATTCAGTCATCTTCATTCTCTCCCATTTGTTCTTCCATCATGATTTCGAATTGTCGGGAGGCAATCCAACCTTTCTTTTTGCAGAATTCGCGATATCGATCATAAAGATCAGCATTGACTTTTAGTGTAATATTTTTAGTGTTCATGAATTGCACATACTTACACATGCTTATATATATTACGGATTTAACCCTTTATCTTCGGTGAAACTGTAGAATTTGTTCTTGCCGATGATTATATGGTCTAGAACTTTGATTTTAAGTAAATCTCCTGCTTCTCGTATTATTCTTGTTATTTCTTCATCTTCAGGAGAAGGAGAAGGATCACCAGATGGATGATTATGAACAAGTATTACTGAATTAGCGCTTTGTTTAATGGCTGATTTGAAGACCTCTCTGGGATGAATTATAGCTTCATTTAAGGTGCCAATAGAGATGATTTCATCATTGATTAATTGATTTCTGGTGTCTAGGTGGAGAACCATAAAGATCTCTCTATCTAACTCAGATAGTCTTGAGTGATATATGGCGAAAACATCTTTTGAACAATTTATTTCTTTATTTTGAGAAATCTTTGATCTTTTACTAAGTTCAAATGATGCTAGAATTTGGGAAGATTTAGCTTTACCTATTCCTTTGATTGATTGTAACTCAATTAAGGAACAAGTAGATAGTTTATCTAATCCATACTTGGAGATCAATCTGTTTGAAATGTCTATAGCGTTTTCTTCTTTATTGCCTGTTTTTAGAATGATTGCTAAAAGTTCAGCATCTGAGAGTGCAGATGACCCAAGTTTGGCTAGTCTTTCTCTTGGTCTATTTTCTGGTGAGATTTCTCTGATACGCATGTGTATAATTAAGTAAAATGGTTTAATAAGTGTTGTTGAGGGAAAATCGGAGGATTTACAAAAACTCAGATTTGTTGTTTGTACCACTGGACACTGGACTTTTCCGGATAAAATATATTAGAAAGGAGTGATTTTTTTGTTTATCGGAATTTATGTTGATTTATAAACGAAAATGTTTTAAACTCAACGATCTTATATATATTTAGAGATATGGGTGTATGTGATGAGTGGTGTTGATATATCAAAATTAAAAAAACCGTATGATGTTGCTTTATTAGCTTGCGGTGTGCTAAAGCGTTTGGGAGCAGGAAAACTTGATACTTTAAAAAATAGAATCGAAACACAAAAGAAGCAATATTTTGCTCAGTTATTTGGTGTTTCGCCTCATTATTGTTATAATTTGTACTGGAGAGGCCCTTATTCACCTGATTTAGCAAATGATCTTTTTAGAGTTGACGAGTTTAATATAGAGATTAAACCTGATAAATTTGCAAGCCAGGATAAGGAAGAAGCTTTTAGGAGTCTCCAAGTATTTTTGGGAAATAAAACTTTTGAGGATCTTGAATTGATTGCTACATATCATTGGTTACTAACTGAGGCTCGTTTATCTGAAAGTGCTGCTAAAGTTCGGTTGTGTAAGTTAAAAGACCCAACCGATGACGAGGTTGAAATGGTATTAAGAGAAGAGGGGGTCCTTCAAAAATGCCTGCCAAATTAGTTAAAGTTCAAGCTAAGGAAGCGAGAATAGTCATTCCAGATATATATATGTTCAGAAAAATTGATATGCGAGGAGAGCAGGTGTTTAAGGTAACATCGTCTCCTGTGAGAAAAGTGGATGCTATTCTACGAGTAGAAGCTTCATTGAAGGAATGTGTAAGAAGAAATATTTTTAGGAAGTGAATTCTATGTCAAAGTCAAGAAGTGCTGTAGTTGTTAATGTGAAAAAAGGGCAAAGGCACTATTATGACGCTTGTACCTTAGATGTTAATGAAGATATTTATCGTAAGTTGCTTAATGCCAAGAATGGTAAGATTCAACCTGTTACGAGTCATTTAAGCATTGGTGAAGCGGTTGGAAATGTTTGTTTCAAGTTAGATAAGAGAATTAAGTCAGGAAAATTGGATGAAGACCAAGCTAGAAATGACCTTAACCTGTTTGTAACTCATCTTTTTAATTGCCAAAGCGCGGGTTTGTTGAAGGTTGTGGGTAATGATGGTGTTGAGAAAATTCTTGAAGTTGTCCTGTCAAAGTTCGGAGGTCTTGATTTAACTGATTGTGTTCATCTGGCCACTGCAATGAGGGAAGATTGTAATGTCCTATTGACGATGGATGGTGAGTTTGTGAAGAGGACAAAAAAGAAAAGAGTTAAAGAAGTTGCTGATGAGGTTGGTCTTAATTCTGTATCTGTGCGAGAACCGAATAATTAAATTGAAGCGATCAGCATTCAATTATGAAGGGGTGTTATTGGAATTACTGATTTAACATATGAATAAGCATTGAGCATGATTATTTGTTTATATTATCATACTAGTTTCCTCAACTCCCCTACTATCCAAACCATCCCTTCGGTATCTAGACAGCAGTACTTCAACAGATTCTTTCGTGTCTTCTCTTTCTTTTCTGGTGTCATATCTCCGCATATCATATCAAGATAAGCCAAACTGGCATCTCCGCCGTTGTTGATTTCCAGGTTGTCGTATCCTTTTTCTGTCACTGCGGGTAATACTGCTTTTAGTGAGTTGCTGCCTTTTTGTTTTGGGTTGTGGTAATCGAAGTTCCTGAATGGTACTATGAGGTCTATGAATCTGGGTAACAGGTGGTTGTACCACTCCTTGTATTCTGGGAAGGTTTCTGAGAGTTCTCTTAGTCTGCTTATCTCAAAGGATTGGTTGAATGCGATGATTGTGCCTGAGTTTCCTAAAACGTTTTTTAGGGCTGTTATGAATGCTGGTCTTGGGTCTGTGTTGTTGTTGTGGAGGAACTCATGGTGTTCTATAGAGTTGTCTTCTTGCTCTATGTGTAGGGAGAACTGGAAGGGTATTTGTTGGTATGGTCTTGTGTTATCAAACAAAGGAACTGCTGGATTTATTGTTTCAAAGTCCAGATAATAAATTGGATATTCCAGGCCTTGCACGAAGGACTTTATTGCTTCTTTGTCTATATGGGTTTGTCCTGTTGTGACTGCGTTCTTCTGGATTAGCTGTTTTGGATTAAGATTATAATCATTCGGTATGTCTTTGATGTCTGTAATGCCTGATTGGAAGAGTTCAAATGCTTTCTTTCCTGCATAATACAGATTGAAGACATTATGCTCTGGGAGGAAGGCCCAGCATTTATCATTTAAAGCGCAAGCATATGGAGCACTGCATTGCGGGCCTATTTTGACAGTAGGACGATTTTTTGAAATTATCTCAAACATCTTATCAATATTTTCCTGGATGTTTGCAATGGCATTGACTTCGTCTGTAATTTCCTGCATTTTCAGAAGCTGCTTTGAATCAATATCTCCTTGTCTTACATATTCATTGTTTATGAACATAAGATAACAATTTCTAATCTTTAATCCAAACTTTTCATAAACATGTTTCTGAAAAGCAACATCTTGTATGTTGATGTCTTTTACTTGAGTAGAACTCTTTACTTCTATGATATCCCATTTATCATCTTCTACAGGAGTTATGATATCTGCTCTTGCGTATAGGTTGTTGATTAAGAATCCAGGTTCAAACAAAGGTTTACGTTTGAGGACTAATTGTCTGGTCTGTACAATGTTTTCTTTGAAGTCTATTGGTACTTGAATACCTTCTGGAAACCACGCCTTGGCTTGATCTCCTACTGTGTGGCCCTGATCGAATAAATGCTGAGTGGCAGCATCTACTGGGGGCATGGATCCTTTATCATTGATGACAGTCCAGAGTAGCTTAGGGCATTGAAGGCCGTTTAGGTATTTGGATTTGGTTAGTAGTGGCATTTTCGTTCGGGTATTTTATAGTTTTATTAGTATATGTTTATCTTTTTTGGTGTTCTCGTACAATAATCCGGATATCTTTTTATTTTTTTTGATTCATTCACCATTTTAAACAATTTTTCTTTTTCAGTAAAAAATATCTGTAGTCAAATTATTATGTGTTATATTTCGTTTAAATTGTATTTATATTTTTTATTTAACAGTGTTTTCTATTAAAAACATTAATTTTTTTCCGAGTAAGGGAGCATCTCCAGGCTACGTCCAAGCATTAATTTGCTGTCTTTCTAGCCTCACCGTACTGCAATTCTTCTATTTCTATGTGATCTTTAATCTCATCGATGAATTTGCTCATTGAGCATTTTTGAGTGTATATAATAACTTCTTTTTTGGCTCTTGTGATTGCAACATAGAACAGACGCCTTTCTTCTTGTTTTCTTAGTCCGTCATCTTTACTTATAGCAGTGTAATAAATATTGGGAGTTTCCAGCTCGCATGGGAAACCATACGGCCCGCTATTTAGATTAATGATTATAACGACTTTAGCCTGTAAACCCTTGCTCTTGTGAACTGACATGATCCGCACCGCATTTGGTGTCTTTTGTGACTCTGTTATAGGTATTCCTAATTGATTAGAATTCTTTTTCAGTAGATTCCAGATCTTAGTGTTTTTAGCTATTCGCATAAGAATCATGAAGTCACTATATTTGTAGTTCTTCTTTGTATGGTACTCCTTGATTGTTTTCAGGCAATGTTTGGTTGTCTGATCGTAATAAGGCATAAAGTAATCCTTCTGATGCAGCAACGAATACACTTTAATCTTCTGTATGTTTTCCGATATTGCTAATGTCTGCTTCTTGATCTGACCTATATTACCATTAATGATTGTGCTGCCAGTATCAACAATCGATTTTGAACTGCGGTAGTTCCTAATTAGATCTGTCCTTTCTGGATGCGGGAAATACTTAGAGAAGTTCACAAAATAGTCAAGATTTGATCCTGAAAATCCCATTATGCTCTGCCAGTCATCCCCTACGCAGAATAGCTTGCAAGAGGGATTCTTATTCATGAGAGTTTTTATCATGTCGTATCTTTGTGTGCTTATGTCTTGATATTCATCAATAAGGATGTGGTCGTATGTGTCCTCATATGCTTCCGGATTTTCTCTCAGGAAATCAACAGCAATGTTTATCATATCCGAAAAGTCCATAGAGTTTGTTCTTCGCAAATCTTCCTCATATTTCGTGTATATCATAATTGCGATTCTTGCGAAGGCTCTTTGTTTAGGGGACCATTGCTCTTTTTCAAGTCGCTTGATAATATCAGCAGGGTAGGACCTGTATGTCTTTGCTATTGTGATATATTTTGATATGTTTTTGGATATGACCTTTACAAATTCTTTACACTCCTCCCACACGCGGTTGACTAACTCATTATATGTTATTGTTGTTAGCTCGTGCTTTTCATCAGGATATTTTTCTTTCAGCGCATTTAGGAATCGTTTCTCGAGCTCTTCATTGAGTTTTCCAGATTCTACATCTGCTTGCGATGTCTCAATCAGGACCTTTTTATGTTCTGCGTATTTCGACTTCTTAAGATTCATACTGTCAGTATACTCTTTTGTAGGATTATCCCCTGCAAACCAGTTAGGGACTGTGCCTCTTTTCCCGATTGCCCAATGCTCAAGATATATATCGAAATCTGGGAAATAGAAGTCAGGTTGAGGAATCTGCTCATTTCCTTCCTGGTTTTTGTACTTCATCCATTTTGCGGGCTCTTCATACAGAATCCTGATCTTTTTTCCATTTATGTTGTGCGAGACAAAGAAGTTTAGTATAGCACGTTCAGACTCGCTCTCCACGTTTGTTCCGTCGAGAGTAGTGTATCTTAAGCTTCGTTGATACTCGTAGAATTCCTCTTTTGTCTTGAAGTCAGTCTCTTTTCTTATAACTTCGGTATCACCATACAATTTCATGAAGTTAATGATCTCATTCTTTAGTGCAGGGTTATTTTGGAACTCCTTATAGAAGAGATCCTGCATGAATATCATATATTTTCCATCCTTTGAGCATTCTTCTTTGAGTTTTGGGGGTTTGACTCCTTTCATTTTGGAGATATCTCCAATAATCTTAAGACCGAGTGAATGAAATGTCCTGATTTCTACATCAACATCGTATCTTTTCTTGAGTCTATGTTTTATCTCTTCTGCTGCTTTGTTCTGGAATGCTAGGGTAAGAATTCTCGTCGATTTAATTATGTCGGGTTTTCTATTTATCAGATAAGCAATTCTTGTAGTGAGAACTTCTGTCTTACCAGAACCTGCTCCAGCCACTACAATATTGTGCTTTTCATCCGTAACTATGGCTGTTTTCTGATTATCATCAAGAGGAAAAGGTCCTTTCTTAAACAGGTAACTGTATTCTTCCTTCCTTCTTTCAACAAACTCTTTGTTAAAAACGTTGATTTGATTGATAGACTGAGTTAGGATATCCTGTGCTTTTGTCAGTGCTGTATTAAGCGAGTCACCAAAATATATTTCTTTCTCCTTCAGATATATTATTTCTTTTAAATTTTGTGATAGTTTTTGGTTTAACTCATTTCTTATATTATATGTGAGATAGGTGTCATTTGTTTTGATTTCAGAGAGGGTATCTCTTGTATTGTTGGTGGTATTATTCACAAAGGATTTTAATTCTTTCATGACCTGCTCTTTGGACTCTTCCAAATCAGTTATTTTTTTCTTCAATCTTTGAAGAATGAAGAATCCAACAATGATTGGTATTGTGATGTAGCCCCATATTTTTCGAGACTTCAGCGTATTAATTTCTTCGATGATTTTGATTATTTTTTTAGCGCTAGATCTGAGCATATTCCCTATTAATTTAAAAGATATATTTATAAAACTACCTATGGGTGGTAAAATATGATTTATTCGAGTACACTTTTTGGCTTGTAAAGCTATACTTCACAAAAGAGTATTTTGAGAAATTGAGGTGAATGATGTGTGGGTATATTTTATATAATCTATTATTATTTGATTGTTGATGAAATACCATTGTTCTATCTGTAAGCAGGAGATAACTTCCAAGGAGTATGAATTCTCAATGAAAAAGCTCGGTAAGTCATTGTGCAGAAAACATCAAAAATCCAGCAACAACCAGGGTTTGACCAAGAAAGAAAGCAGGTATAAGGAAGGTATGATTAAGGGAAGGATAGCTGAAACTTTGATTGAAGAGTTGTTTCTATCTTTAGGGTATAATGTATTTCGTTATGGTATGGAGAATACTGTTCCAGGTATAATGGATTTGTTAAAAGGTATAAAAAGTGAAGTTGCTACAAACATACGAAGAATGCCTGATTTTGTAGTTCAGCATCCTCACCGGAAAGATGTTTTCTTTATTGAAGTCAAGTTTCGGGCAAATGAAGAATTTTCTTTTAAAGATTTACCTAAAGATTACCCTTATGAGAACTGTTATTTCGTTGTTGTGTCAAAGAAGCATATCAAGTGTATTACATATGGTGAGCTTAAGGATGGCAAGAAAGTCACTTTGACATCTAAGAATTACTTAGGAAATAGATCTGAGTTTGAACTTGATAAGGAAGTCATAATAGGATTCTGTGAATTTGCTGTGAAGTTTTTTAATGAGGTTTGACGTCAACTGTCTCTTCACGACTTCGTAATTAGATGTAAGTGTCCTGTCTTAAGCGAGTATTCTTTGGCTATTTTAAGTATGGATTTATGACAATTAACATCGCTAGTGAAGAATGCCAGTTTACTTTTTTCGGAATTGAATGCTAAGAATTCTGATGCAATACTTATATCTTCAACATCTTGTTTGTTCTGGAATACATTATGTTTACTCTTTTTTATTCGGGTCGTCCATTTATCATACATAGAGTAATCTTCGATATTTACACATTCAAAATTGTTGAATCTCTTTATGAAACGATTTACGACTTCTTCGGCTTGTTTTTCGGCTTCAACAACATATTTTTCACGAAATTTAGCCAATACTTCGTTGTCTTCATATAGCTTGGGAATGGAGAACTCTGTCAGTATTATGTTTATGAATTTTCGTGTGCCAGACATGTTAAAATTCAGACACTTTTCCGATTCTTCTAGAAGGTATTTCTCAATTTTTGAATTGATGTTTGCTGATATTGAAAGAATGCTGGGCTTGTATGTTTTTGAGGGTGATGCATCACGGATTGTCCTTTCATCTCGGATAGCTTTTTCGATTATTATACAAGATGTTGCCAAGTAGTCCTTATATGTGTACATAAAATTACTTTTCAACTTCGATAATAGGACAAAGGTATCTCTTTGTTTCTTCACAATGTAAGATATAACTGGCCTATGGAATATATGTTGCGGATCAGCGTATGCAAAAATACAATTAACATCAGAAGAAATTTTCATTTTTAACTGAATTTTGGAAGATAAGCTTTTTGATACATTAGTGCAATTCTTTCCTTACCTAGCAATTTTGCATACTGCTCGAATTTCTTATCATCAGTATTCTTCAAATTAATGGATATATATAACAATCTCAAAATGAAGAATTCAAGGACAACTCTCACTTTGTTTAGCTCACGTATATTTCTTTGGGATAATTTCCTGTTTCGAAATTTATCATACAACTCAACAGAAGTTTTTTTAATTATCTTGAAAGTTAACATGAATTCATTTAGAAGCTTTAGCTGTGAAACACTTAAATCCGATGAGATATTATACTTAAGCGCATCGTAAAACTCGGTTGAGAATCTAGAGTATTCTGTCAGAGACTCAATCACAATCTTCCATCTAACCTGTGGAATGTCTTCCTTACCCAGCTCTGTGACAGCTTGTTGGACAATTTCCTGATCAGACAGACCAAAAATCTCATTAAGTTCTTCAATATTGTCTACAAAGACGTTTACACTCCATTCACCTTCTGGTAATTTACTCATAAAACTCTGAATTTTCTTAGTATCGAGTTGCCTTTGTTGGAGATGGCTGATTACTAGTTTAGCATTTATTGTATGGTCTTTTTTGACAAATAAACTATCGAGAACGTCATTGAAAACTGACATAAAGTCAGATACTTTGCTATGTGAGTATGGTTGAGCGTTTATATGAATCACCTAATTACAAGGTTTAGTATTGTTTTCTTTATAAATATTATCGTGCAAAATCCAAAAATCTTTCAGTATCTGAGTTTTTTCCTAATTTTGTAAAGTTTAATGATATAAAGGCTTGACTGATCATTTTAGGCCCAAAAACCGTGACGCTAATTTGAGGATTTACATCAATGTTCATACAGAGTACGCGCAATGACTAACAGTCTTGGGCTGTAGACCTGATGGACATAGCAAAGAAAAGGATGGCTTATGGGGAGATTAGTATGAAAGAGTATGAAAATATATTAGAGGATTTAAACGGCTAATTTAGTAATTTTCGAGTGTGTGTGAAGCACATAGTAATATGCGGAGCAGAGTCCGGTCAATTACCGGATTCTAATCCGCTAAACTATTGCAAGTTAGAGGATTAATTGTAAAAGTATTTAAAGGAAAGGTGTTTTTATAATGCAAAGACCGGATTTTAATCCGTTATATGTGCGGAACTTGTTCCGCTAAATGAACTAATCGCTATCCGGTTTCCTTTCACGAGTAATAAAAAATGGAATTTTATGATAGAACAAACGAATTAAAGGATTTATCAGGTAAATATGATGAGATTGATTCTGGAGAATTATGCATCATTTATGGTAGACGAAGACTTGGAAAGACTGAATTTATCAAGAGGTTTATGAATGAAATTGATGGAGAAGCAGTTTATTATTTTGTTAACAAAGCAAATAAAAAAGAACTGTTAAGAATACTATCTGAAGATATCTACGATCAAACTGGTGAACGCGAAAAATTTATTGAGTGGGAAGACTTCTTTGAATATTTATATAAAAAAGCTTCAAAACAAAAATTTGTTTTTGTTATGGATGAATTTTCACGATTAAAAGACCATGCGCCAGAATTCCTATCCAAATTTCAGAACTATTGGGATAATAAACTAAGCAAGTCAAAGATTCTATTTGTAGCTATCGGCTCATCTATGAGCATGATGTATGATATTTTTATGGACAAGACTGCTCCGTTATATGGTAGAATGACTTGGAAAATGCCATTCAAACCATTCAGGTATCTTGATTTTCGAGATATGTTCAGCGATTTGGACGAGAAAAAGAGAATTGAAATATATTCAGTTTTTGGTGGAACGCCTCATTTCTTATGGTTTGTCAAAAAACATTCTCAGAAAGAATTGATACAAATAATTGAAAAGATGGTTTTAAGGAAAACAGCACCTTTACGAGATGAACCCACAAATTTTATCATGATGGAATTGACAAAAGAAACAAATTACAATTCTATACTTCATGCAATTTCCACAACAAACGGCACACGTGAAGAGATTGTCATCCAGTCAGGTGTTGAGCAAAAAGACGTAAATTATTATCTTAACAATCTTAAAGACCTTCTTCATATAATTGGTACAAGAGACCCTTTATTCCACTCTAAAAAACCAAAACCGAGGTATGCTTTTGAAGATAATTTTTTTCACTTTTGGTATAAATATATCTTTTCAAATTTATCATTAATAGAGTTAGGTAATATGGAACTTTTGAGAGAAAAAATCAATAAGGATATCAATAGTTTTATCGGTCATAAATTTGAAGACATTGTCCGAGAATTGTTAATTTTATACAATGGTAAGAAAATAAAGAACTTGAAAATAAATTTTGATCAGATTGGTCCTTGGTGGGGAAAAAATTCTGATGGTAAAGCAGAAGAGATTGACTTGGTCGTTAATAACACAAAAGACCGAGAATTAATTATTTGCGAAGTGAAGTGGAAAAATACTCCTGTGAATATTCCTATGGTTGAAGACTTAGTCAGAAAATCAGTATTCATAAATGCTTCGGGATCATTCAAATACTTACTAATATCCAAATCAGGATTCACCAAAGAGTGTATTGAATACCTGGACACAAAGAAAATGACTTATTTAACTTTGGAAGAGATTTCTTCATTATTCGAAGATGCTGAAAAGAACAAATAATATCTTTATAATTTGATAGGTTAAATGAAGTCATTCCACTGGTGTGCTCGCCGGTGGTTCACAAATAGGTTCTCTTTCAACCCTCGGGCTGTAAGCCTTTAGGCTGCTGCGCATCCTGAATTATTCAGCAGTTAAGAAATACATATAGGGTGGCTATCTGCTCATGCTGCAGGTCTCATCAAAACTTGTTGCGTTTTTAGGACAATCAAAAATCTTTGATTTTTGAGGTATTGACTGGGGGTGTTGGTTTTTGATTTGACTAATAAGAAATCATCACAACCTATAAAACCTAACATTCTTTACTTCGTTATCGTATTCTATCTCTGCGAATGTGCCATTGTCGAATGATTGTACTGGTTTTAGGGTTTGTGGGTTTAGCAGTTGGAATATGCCCAGATTGCCTGGGTTTACAACATATGTGTCGCCTTCTTTGGCTATGCCTTTGACGCCATTAGGGTTGTTACCTAAAGGACCTGCTTCGTGGATGTGGCCACAGATTACTAGTTTTGGTTGGTGTTCCCGGATATATTGTCTTAGTGACGGACTTCCTACATTTGCTCCATTGAACATGTCATCACAAAGACCATGTGGAGGGTTGTGTGTTACTATGATATCTGGTTGTTCTGCATTGAATAAAGTTATCATGGTATCATCGTTGTAATTTATCTCGTTTAAACCAACAAGAAGATGTATGTGAGGTGGGTATGCATCAGCTCCTCCAAATCCTGCAAATTTTTGATCTCCTAAAAGAGTTGTGTTATTGTGCAGATCATTATTCTGGAAAACAGCGTGGATATCTTCTGGAGTGTCATAATTACCTGGGATTACTGAGTAAGGTATGTTTGTTGTGTCAAGAATTTGTTTCATTTGCGTGTAAGTGTTTCTGGCGTGGATTCTTTTATTTTCTAAGAAACTTTCTTTATCTAAGGAACCATTCTGTAAAGCATCCAGATGCTCTTTTGTGTAAGGCTTTGTTATGAGATCGCCAGCTATGATTATTTTATCAGATCCTCTTGATTTGGTGAAATTCGCAAAATGCACTAATGACTCTAAGTCACCATGGATATCTGAGCAAACCGTTAATTTGACCATTACAAGAGTTATACTGCTATGCTTTATAAAGGTTTTGGTTTTGTTACCATCGAAGGGTGGTAAATAAAGGTCTGCTAAGGGATATAAGAACACTTATCAATTAGGACGACTCTTGACTAATAATAAACAGGAGTTATGATAAAATGGTTGATTTAACACACAAAGAAGCATTGAGTCTTCTGAAAAAACACGGTGCAAAGCTTAGAGATAGTACTAAGAGAATTGTGCTCAACAAACGACAGGTCAGCACAAAAAATCCTGCTATAGCTCAGTTGTGGATAGAGTTTCCTGAAGCATTTAATTCTCAGAAGATGAACACATACTTCAATAACATGAAACAGGAATATTCTATTGATGCAGATTTTCATGAGATCAAACAAGTTGATGAAAAAACATTCTGCATAGAGTTAAGAGGATTTATGCTCATGTATAAATGGATGGACCACTTCATATCAAACTTCAGGATAGACTTTAGAAACCAGGGTTATAATGTTGTAGTTTCTGGTGAATGGGATAGGTATGGTTGAATTATGCGCAAAAATTTCACAAAATTTTTGGCATCCTAAAATTCGCTTTCAAAAGAAATTGTCAATAGCGTAATTTCTGCGGATTTTTATGATTTCTTTTGTAGTACTTTTCCACCAAAGTAGAATCCAATTACAATAGATACTATAGATATAAAGTATGTTGGGATGGGTTGTGTTGTGTTGGTTAGTGTGTTGTAGATGATTATCAGTGCGAACGGAACTAGAATAATATATGCTATTGAGTGTGTAACTATGTGCAGTATTGTCTTTCTTGTCTGTTGAGATTTTATTAATTCTTCAATAACTGCCTGAGTGGGTTCAAAGTCATCTATATCTGAATATTCTCTGTTTGTGTTTGAGAATTGTTCCATTTTTTTCATTTTAGAATCAGTATGATCCTTTCACATCGAGTCATCCTATTCCTTAGAATCAGCTCATTACCTTCCTCTTTCTGTTCTATGAGGAACTTGTTAACAGAGACACTGCTTCTGATGACTTCTGTGATGCTGTGCATTTCTAGCTTATCTTTTAGGGATTCAAGCTCTTTTTTGGCTTTGTCAGAAAGTTGGATCCGTAATTTTGTTGTCATGTTGAGAAATGATGACTGAATTTTGTTATAAACGTGTGTTTCGTTTTGTAGACAGGGTGTTTCACCTTGTCTGTTAAGACTTGATCGCACTCATTCATTGACAGACCTGCTGACATACCACATACAAAAATAATAAAGTTTTAAATATCCTGTCCTATTTCACCTATGAAAATGAGGTTACAATTTTTTATAATCATAATCATTCTTATCCTGGCAGGGTGCGATTCAACCCAAACACCTGTGCTTGAACTAAAAGATACATATCATCCTGTCAATTCTGAAACTCCTATATCTTTTGCAAAACTTAACAATGGTATCACTCTCATTGTGAAAGAAGACCATAGGCATCCTAAAGTTGTAATGCAGATTGTGGTCAAGGCAGGGTCAGTTAATGAGAACGACTCAACAAGAGGTATGGCTCATTCCCTGGAGCACATGTTCTTTAAGACAATCAAGGCAAAGCACGGCTTGTTCTTCTCTGATTACTTTAGATCATTAGGTGTCTCGAACGCCAATGCCTACACATCAAGAGATCACATAACATTTCTTTTCAGTTCTCTTCCAGAGGATTTCGAGGAAGTATTCCTGACCTACTCAGACATGATAGTAAACCCCATTTTTACTGAAGAGGAATTCGACAGAGAGAAACAGGTCATATACGAGGAATATCTTACTGAACTCAATGACCCTTTCTATGCGACCAGCATAAGATTCATGGACATTCTGTACGGCGATCATCCTTATGTCTATGAAACTATAGGCTACCCTGAACTGTTTTTGAATTTAACTCCTGATATGCTTTACAGCTACCATGCGCGTTTTTTCACAACCGATAATATATACATATCAATAGTTGGGGATATAGGCACAGACAAGGCAATTTCTTTGGTTGAAACCGCCTTTAAAACATTAAATAACCAAACACGGGTTGTGAAGCAAAGGTTGCAGTTGAACCCTGCTGAGGAGAACAAAACGCAGAGAATCCAGCAGGATGTCGGCATTGAAATCGTACAATTAGGATATAAGATTCCTGGTAATCTAACAAAAAAAGATAAGTTCGCCTTGCTGATACTTGGATCCATTCTCAATGAAGAACTTTCAGAAACTTTTATGATGAGTGGTATAGCATTAGACGCTGCAGCATACCTCCATGATCTGGAAAATGATAACAGCATCATAGTAGGAGCTATGTTCTCTTCTGAAAATGAAGAACAAATCCTGTCTGGCTTTGAGTCTATTGCTGATATGATGAGATCAGGGAATATTAACATTAAAGAACTAGAAAAGCACAAGAATAACATGAAACTGCAGATGGAACAGAGATTCTACACAATGGATGATGAAGCTGAACTCCTTGTGAGTTACGCCATTAACAATGATGTTCGCGAAGAAGAGGAAATGAACCAGATATACAGTGATGTTGAACTGGTAAATAGCATTTCAATTGATGACATCAAACGGCTTGCAGGAACATATCTTAATAATCGCGTAATGCTAATAACAGAACCAAAATGAAGATAAAAATAGGATTGCTTGCAATAATACTGGTCATGTCACTTCTTGCTGGATGTGGTAGTGACCAACAACACACTACAGTTATTTCTCGTGAGCCATCCATTAATGGGTATGAGAAAGTGATACTTGAGAATGGGTTAGTGATACTCATGCAAGAGGATCACAGACACGACAGAGTAGCTATGCATATTGGAGTGCAGTTATCGCCTTATGATGAATTCCCAGACGAACAACACAAGCCTGGTTTGAATGATGTGCTTTTCAATCTTATGCCAACCGGAACTGGAACTTTGAATACAGAACAGATAAACAATGCGTTCTCGCAGCTTGGTGTCTATGTGTATCCTATTGATCAGGACGATTTCAAGGGATTCGGCCTGGTCTCTGACAGCGCGAATCTTGGAGAATCTGCCAAGATATTGTTTGACATATTGAAAGACCCTTCTTTAACTGAAGATATGCTGGAACTTATCCAAAATAATTACATAAAAACGTTGAACTCATCTCAATACTATCCTGAATCAAAACTTGGTGATATGTTTACAAGAACATTTTTCAGGGACACACCTTTAGGGACGGTGACTTCTGCTGAAGATATTACATCCATTACGCGCGAACACCTGGTATTGCAGCATGAGGCATATGTGGGGCCAGGCAGGATGACTGTATCAATCACAGGCAATTTTGATACTGAAGTGATGGTGAACAACATAAGAATTCTAAGTAGGGACATGCCTGTTGTGGAAGAAAGTAAAAGTAAAGAAGAGATTCCAGTAAGGCCTTTGACAATAGAGAAGATTGTGATGGATGATAACACTGAATCGCCTGTTTTGATGATAGGATATCTTATCTCTCCATCTGCCAGCTTTGAAGACCTGTTCAGACTCAAGCTGGTCTCAGCCCAGCTGAATACGCGACTGCTAAGGCTATTTAGAGAGGAAAAAGGGGGTTTGGCATATTCTCCTAGGGTAGAATTACATACAACAAAACTGTATTCTGCATTCATAATCACTGTTCAGACAGGACCTGGCAAGCTAGAAGAAGTTAAGACACTCACATTGGAAGAGATAGAGAAGATCAGTCGTGAGAGAATCACAGAAGCAGAGTTAGAAACAATTAAGAGATCTGTGAAAGCGTCTATAAAGATGGCAGGAGAAGTATATGAAGATGAGAATTTTGATGCATTGTTCAAGGAGATAATTGATTACGACCTAAGCAATTCTGACCTTGCCAGCATAATCAATCACTTGACTGACGCGCAAATGATAAGCGTAGCAGATAAGTATCTTGTGAACCCAACAATAGTCATGCTTGACAGGAATGATTGAGGCGGAGCAAATGGTGCAAATACTCATATTACAGCAAAATAGCACATTCAAAAACAAAAGATTTAAAATAAATGTTAGTTTAATTGATGAAAATAATAAAAGGAGGTCATACCAATGACAGCACTGAAAAAATCGAGCATGCGAATAATAAATCTTGATAAAGCATCAAAGCCAGTTCTTCTTGTCTGGGGATCGGGAGTTAATATGCACCAGGTGATTATACATCCTAGCAATTCACAGACAAAAAAGAACCCTAATGTTAACAAGTCAATTGCAGCAGATACAAGGTTCTAATTTTTTTTTATTATTATAAATCTGGATTTGTGATGAGCAGAATTATTTATTCAGTAAAAAGTCTGGCATTATTACATCAAAATAAGATTTTTTCTTCTTAGAAATGATTTTTTTCATATCTTTGCCTGTACTGCTGCAAAACAATCTTTTGAGAGAATCATCCACGAACATGCATTTTGAGCAGTTGTATTCCTCTTCACACTCATTGCAGGACCTGGAATCACAGACATTCATCTTATTAAGCCGCGAGATTATTTGTTCCTTTGACATGCCGACATCACCCACTATAGGCGAATCAAAGCAAGGTCTTATGTCTCCATTCTCATCTATTATGACCCTATTTAGTTTAATGGCAGGGCAGGGCTCATCCAACCACCTGCAGCTGTCGATAAAGACAAGACGTTCATCATAAACCATTGCACATTTCTGATTTACCTTACTTGCATCTGAATATGTCTGTATTATTTCTTGCACACTATCTGCTTTAAGATAAGTCATGTAATAAGAGTCGTCTTTAGTAGAATTCATCTTACTAAGGCAGTCATCCAATGGTCTTATCCAGATATCTTTAAGAGGACTACCCCCAACTTCATGATTGTTCTCTATTCTGATGTACGCTGAAGGCTTGCAGTCATTACAGGCAAAGATTCCTTTTGGATTAACACAGGATGTTAGGAGATAGAATGAGGTCGGTACACCTACTGTAGACAGGAGTGTCTTGAATTCCTTGACATCTTGTTCAGAATAATTCATCTCTTCAACAACCACAAGCCTGCAGGAGAAAGTCATATACTTTTTTATCCATTCCAATGTCTTGAATTTCAATTCAGAAGACATGCAAGAGGGGTTGAGAAGGACAACCTCGCTAAAAGGATTCTCTTCTTGGTTCTGCTGGGCAGAAAAACAGTCAAGAAACATTCCCTGGTAACGCAACCGCATCGTATTGATTATCTCAACAGCATTGTCCAATGGCTTCACCTTGCTGATATATTCAGGGTATTTTATCCTTAGAGGGAATTTGTTAGGTTCAAATGCTATTCTATTGTCAAGCATACCCTCCCTGTATATAGGACTGCCAGAGTACACCTCAAGAATATGATGAGAGTATGAATCCAGTTCTAGGCTTTTGACAAAGTCAAGTGTCATCTGGGCATCCTTGAGCGTCTCGCCAGGAAAACCAAAAACCACGCTAGCCTGCACACTCTCTATACCTATTGATTTAGCATGGGCTACAAGATGCTTGAGACGTTCAAGAAATGTCTTCTCTGCATTATATTCCTCGTCAGCCTCATCACTTGAAGGTAGTTTCTTCATAGCCCTCAGAATCCTTAATGAAGCAGATTCCAGACCAAAATTAATCTCTACAAAATTAGCTTTTTTCATAAGATCTAAAAGTTCTGTGTCACAGTAATCTGCTCTTGTTGTTACGCTCAACCGCAGATTGAAATGATTACTTTCTATCTCTTTGCAGAGGGATTTAGCCCTTTTGATATCAAAACTGAATATTGAGTCATTAAGGTTTACCCAGTTGGATTCTGCCTGCCCACTACGATACATCTTATTTAGAAACTTGAGTTCATCAATAACCCTCTTGACAGAATGCTTACAGAATGTATTCTTGAGCACTGTCGCATAATTGCAATAACTGCAGCGGAAAGGGCATCCTCGTGAGGTTATGACCCCTAAGTTCTTGTCAAGCACTCCATTTATATACGGAGAAGGAAAGATATCAAGATCCTTCATCACTTTCATGGAATCAGAATTATTGTCTTTTATTATCCCCTTTGATTTAAGCATAATTCCTTCGATATCATCTATTGATGCAAGTTTGTTGGAATCCAGACGATTGAATATGAGTTCAAGCTTTTCCTCTGCATTGAATGCTATGCACACATCAACCCCCTTAGAATCTTCGAGTATGAATCGTTTGATATAAGGCACAGCTGGCCCGCCTACAATAATCAGGATATTCGGATCTTTGGCTTTTATGAGCTGACTCATCAGCTTGATGAATGGATAGTTAGTGTCTTTGCAGGAAAAGCCCACTATCCTTGGTCGCTTTGCGATGATATCATCAACGACTTCTGAGATAGGCTTGGGCTTGTCGCACAGGTAGTGTTCTGAATGTATACCTTTACTATTAAGATACGCAATAAGATAATATATTCCTATATACTGCTGGAAATCAGAGAACAGCCCACCTGGAGGGAATACAAATACTATGGGAATTTTTTCTGCCATGCAAACATACCTAATAGGGCTTCTTTTATAGTTTGTGGTGAACATATAAAATGTTCTTAACCGTAATTATGTTACGGTGATAGTTTCTTGTAGTGGTATCCTTTGGTGTTTTAAAGGAGAATACGATGGGATACAGCAAAAAACTTAAGTTAAGAGTGCTTAAACATGTAGAT
>JABMQF010000031.1 GCA_013203345.1 Candidatus Woesearchaeota archaeon | reverse complement strand
GTCAGATACTAGTGACTGGCACGCGACAGACGAAAGAGGTCACATAATTGAATGTGAATGCGAAAACTACGAAGAAGCTGCCAAGCTAGATCGACGTGAAAATAGCCAATGTACCCGTAGACGCCTGTGCGAAAGCGGCGATTGCATGAACTACTGCATTGCAGCACCAAGGACGACATCAGATTCTTCAACATCAACATCTTCCACTGTCGACACAAGCGGAAACATTCCAGACGATGTCAATGAATGCTACAAATTTAATGGTAATACAGCAATATTCAAATCAATGGGTTCTTCTCCTAAAGTTAAATTATCTGTATCAGGTATTCAAAGAACAGGATCATCCAGTCTTTCAGGTATGAGCGACATAGGTTCTGCTGAAGGAGAAATTGTTCTTACCTCTTCTAATCCAAGCAGTTATGGTGTTCGAGCTACAGGTCTTAGAAATGATGACCGCATAACAATATCTAATATTGCTTCTGAAGGTACTGAAATAACATTTGAAGTTGATACTACTGGTCTACCAGAGACTGAACAGACCACTCCTTCACTGGTTATTGAGACTCTTCCTATGAATCTTGTCACAACTACTACTACTGTGGTGAGTGGAGGAAGGAATAACAGGAATCTTCCTAATTGCGGCTCTGATTCAGATGCTAATTTCTGTGTCAATGACAGAGCAAGAGACAGGGTAGTTATCACTCCGCGTTCTAATGAAATAGCAAGGTATACTATTTCAAGTCTTACATCAACATCAAACCCTTGCGCTGACCTGACTTCTGGTTCAAGCTGCACAACTGATGATATTACTGGCACTTGCTGGGAACCTAACATCGCAGGCGCAGGTCTTGAGTGTTATAGTGAATGCAGACAGAATCATGTTATGAATAACAGAGGATCTTTCAACTCCAGAGACATCCCTGACGAGAGTGGGTTCTGTATTCCTGAGGAAAATCCTGATTGTCAAGATGATGAAATGCCTACCACTTTTGGTTGCAGCACAGGAAAAGTATGTTGCTTTAACGGTAGAGGTGTAACAAGATCTTTACCTGAAACATCATCAACTGGAAGATCTTCCAGAGGAGGAACAACTAGAGGAACAACTACTCCGACAGCAGTTGAAAGTGAGTTGTCGGCTGGTTCTGCAGGTGAAGCTTGTGGTAATCCTGGTCAGCGTGGAGAAGGTTATGTTTGTGCTACAAGTGGCTCACCTACTTGCACAAGAACTATTCCTAGACCCTTACTTGAAGTTCAATGTCAATATGGTTTAGACTGCTGTCTTCCTATGGGTGTAGTTCCAGAAGGTGGTGAGTGTGGTAATTTACCTGAACCAGTTGGAGTAGCAGAATGCAGATCAAGCTGTGGTGTTAATGAAGTAAATTATCTTCCAGGACAACCTGCTTGTAGTGGAAGTCTTACATGCTGCGCTCAAAGAATTGAATGTGAAAATTCGCGTAATTTTCCGGATGTTCACAATTTTAATTCAGCAATATCTGGTACAACAATATATTCTGTCAAACAATCAAGTTCAGGCATAACAACAGATTGCGGTTTAAACAGATATTGCATACCGTACATCACTGATAATCCTGGCAGTACAAATTACGGCAGCTGCTTTGCTGCTTTCAGTGCTCCTTTCAATAATAATTACTGTTCAAGACTTGACACCAGCCTATGCCAGAGTGGTTGCAATAAACCAGCTTTATCATTTGTTGAAGACTGCCCTGAGTATAAGCTTCCTTACGCTTGTTGGGAACAGAACTGGTGGGATCCTTATAACGTCGATTCGCGTGTGCCATATGATTTATACTATCGCGAGCATAACAAACAAACAAAATGCGCTAATCCTGTGACAGGAGATCCAAGAACTGATACGGGTATCGATTGCGGTGCTAATGAAGTTGTAAAAAGAGGAGGTAATGAATGTTTAACAATTAACAGTCCTGAATTCTGGCGGTCAGTATGTCATTACTGGCGAGGTCACTATAGGATTATGTTACCTTCAACAAGAGAAGAAATTTGTAACATTTGTGACGCAAATTCTGTCTCACTAATGGCAGACGGTGTTACACAAAGTTGGAGTTGTGAAAGTGGATAACCAACCCAAACAACAAAGACCTGTAGGTAATCTTGGTACTCGCAGGAAGTTCATACATGTTTTGGATAGGAGAATGATCATTCCATTGCTAGTTATTATCGCTTTACTCATTGTTTCTATGGGTGCTATGTGGTTATTTAACAGTTCTGGGACAGAGTCTGTTTCAGCAGAGGTTGTTCCTATCAGCGCAATGCCCAATCTTCCTTCTGGTCCGACTTATTGCAAGGATATGGTGCGGTCTGGAAACTTCTCGACTGAAAATACTTGTTTCGCAGAGTTGGCTAAGCTGAACTTTAATGAAGATTATTGTCTTGGTATCGAGGATATAATTGAACGTGATGTTTGCTATAGTGATATCGCTCGAATTATTATGGATACAAATATCTGCTTTAGATTGAATTCTTACACAAACGACCCTGGTGTTGCTAAATGTATGTTTGATATAGCTGAAGATACAGGTGTGTTTGAGACTTGTTTCCTGATAGAATATAATATAGGTAATTTCTCTAATAATCACTGTCTTATGTCTCTTGCACAGAAGAATCAGAATGTGGGTATATGTAACCTACTTTCAATGGACGAACCCCCTTATGACAAGGAGAATTGTATAGCAGGTGTTGATATTGAGTAATAGCATAATCAGCTCAATAATATCAGACATGAAAAGCACTAAATTATTCTCTCTTATAGTTTCATCTTTCCGTTCATGGTATAAAAATTGGCCTTGGATATTGTTCTCTGTCTTTTTTGATGTTCTGTTTATCATCTCAACAGGTATTGTAATTACTCTTGTCCAGTTCAAACTTTTTGAAAGTCTTGAGGCTGTGATGCGAATGGCTGGTGAAGCCACAGGAGGTATTGCAAACTTCTACAACCAGACCGGGCAAGTCACATCAGGGATTGCAGGTCTGACTAGTGATTCATTGTTCCAGTATCACGTCAACACAATATTTCAATATCTTGGGTTGATGGTTCTTGGCGTCTTTATCTGCTGGATAATTTTCCAGGGATTAAGCTGGTATGCTGCTCACAGAATGAGCAGTAAGAAGCGTCTACCTTTCATCATTTACTGGAAAAACTTTGCTCTACAGTCTTTTCCATTCTATCTGATTTCTGTTTTCCTAATCTTCTTGTCTATTCGTTTAATTTTCTCTATCAATACAAGCATAGCACCGATTGTCAGCGAGGGATTCATCAATTTCTTTTTCATAATTCTTATGATTGTGAATTGGTACTTCGGCTTCCTGAGCTTCACCCTAACTTCCAGGTCATCCTGGTATAACTTCAAAAAATCTTTCGCCTACAGCACAAAGCGCTTCACAAAGATAATCCCGAGCATCGCATTCATATTGGTTTTATTCTTGGTGATAGATCTCTTCCTGCGTCTGTTCAAAGGTGATCCAGTTATACTGGGAATAGTAGGTACGTTTACTTTCATGCCAACTTTGGTGTTCTCAAGAATACTTTTGTTCAAGACAACAAAAGAATACTGGGAAGGGAAGACAGAAAGCAAAAAAGCAAAGAAAAAACATAGTAAGGCAAAGAATTAGTCTTTTTTTTCTATACAACCACGATTTGGGTTTCTGCTACAGAAGCAGTCATTGAAGCAAGCTTAACATTCACAACTAAATCGTTCTATATTCCTTCACACATTGCAGCGCCAAAACAACCCTTTAATGAATTTACATTCCCAACACCAAACATTACACACAAATACTGAAAAATACATAAATTTATATACTTCTATGTACTTATATACTATAATGGCAGATATAAGGATAAATGTGGCGTTCAGGAACGTAAAAGACAGGAAAGACTCCATGATAAGGTCTGATCATGTCATGGGCAGGATGGCACAAAGAGGTATCGGCAGGGAACAGATAATGGACGCTGTTAAGAAGGGTGCCAAGAGACTGCGAAAGGATGGCTCGATAATTGCTGAATACAGATGGTTCAGAATAGTGTACAGGGAGTTCAGGATGGAAAACATAAGGAAGATATATCCTATAACTGTTATAGAGGTTTGAGAATGAAAAAGATAGCATATCCATGCCCTTGCGGCGGAAAAGTAAAATGGAAGAAGGAAAGAGTTGTCCAGGATGGAGTAGACTGCGGGATACTTGATGTTGAGTATTGTGATAAGTGCGGTGAGCTTTACCTCCCTGATGAGAGTCTTCAGGTTGTAGAAAAGAAACTGAAACAGGCAGGACTGTGGGGTGTTGAGCGCAAGGAGATCAAGTTCTGGAAGACAGGGAATTCTATCACTATTCGTTTCCCTGTAGAACTTGTCAACAGACTCAATCTTACCGAGGTCAAGAAAGGCTATGTATACCCTGAAGGTGAGCACAAGCTGACGATAGAATTCTGATCACATCAGAACTTCATCTGTTTTTCCAAGAAGACTATAGAACGCATCGAATACTGGTGTCTCCGTGGACACTGAAATAAACTTAACATTGAATGCATCGCAGATCTTCTTGAGGTTAAATATGTGATTCAACAATTGTTCTGAATAATTCTCTATGAGTCTGTTTGATACAAACGTTCTCATCTTGTCGTGCGTCTCTGCATCATCAAGTATGACATCACCTTCAAGGTCAATCTCTCTTTCTGATGAGTCAAGCACCTGAACGACCATCACTTCACTTTTCTTGAACCTGGACAAAGTTTCTTTCAGATCTTCTGGATTGAATAAGAAATCTGATATTATTACAACCATTGATTTTGTCTTTATGGCGGATTTATATTTCATGACGCTTTCCTTGAACTTGCTCGGGCCTTTCGGCTTTACTTTATTCAATATATCAACTACTGACATAAGTTTGTTCATTCCTTTTTTCGCTCTGTATACTTCAAGATCTTCTGCAAATGTACTAACCTCAAAACTTTCGTTATTCCTAAGTGCCATGTAGCAGAAACCCAGACCTATCATTGATGCATATTCAAATTTCGTGTGCTTAGCGCCAAAATTCATTGATGCTGACGCATCTATCACGACGTGTATTCTCATGTTTCTCTCTTCCTCAAAACGTCGTATGTAGAAATCGTTTGTCCTGGCATATACTCTCCAGTCTATGGCTCTGAAATCATCGCCAGGAACATAGTCTTTATAGTCGTAAAAGACCAATCCTGTTCCATAATTCTTACTCTGCCTGGATCCTGCATAATTACTAAGCACTCTTTTCTTAAGGACTACATCAAACCTGTCCAACTGCTTAAGGAATGAAAAATCTATTGTCATCTTATAGTCTTTCAAGTAGCTGTGTTATAGCATCGTCAGGTGTTCTTCCTTCTCTTTCTGCTTTAAAGCTCAGTATTATCCTATGCCTAAGGACAGGATATGACATCTTCTTGATATCATCCATCGAGACATATGTCCTTCCATTGAGAAGCGCATGTGCTTTGGCAGCCATTACTATACCTAATGATGCTCTTGGTGATGCTCCGTATTCTATCAAGTCTTTGTTCTGCCTTGTCCTGTTGACAAGCGTCACGACTTTCTTCTTTATATCATCAGATATTGGGACTTGTCTGCAATACTTCTGCAAGTTGAGCAGGGAGTCTTTTGCCATGAACTTTTTGACATGAGGATGTGGTGCCTGCGTTGTGTATCTTTCAATTATCTCTAATTCATCATTCTCGTCAGGATAATTTACTTTTATCTTCATTAAGAACCTGTCTGTCTGCGCTTCTGGCAGA
Source organism: Candidatus Woesearchaeota archaeon (assembly GCA_013203345.1). Taxonomy (GTDB): domain Archaea; phylum Nanobdellota; class Nanobdellia; order Woesearchaeales; family UBA11576; genus JABMQF01. The sequence goes on along the minus strand of JABMQF010000031.1, from coordinate 24,067 downwards.
GGGTATGTTCCTTCCTGATCTATAGGGTTCTGTGTGGCAAGAATAAAGAATGGAAGTGTAAGCTTATGTGTTTTGTTCCCTACTGTAACTTGCTTCTCCTGCATCGCTTCAAGAAGTGCTGACTGTGTTTTCGGTGTTGCTCTGTTTATCTCATCTACAAGCACAATATTTGCGAATATTGGTCCTTCCTCAAATCTGAATTGCTTCTCGCCACCTCGTTTCTCTTCTATCATGTATGTTCCAGTTATATCCGAGGGCATAAGATCCGGCGTGCTTTGTATCCTTGCGAATTTAAGGTCCATTATATCTGATAATGTCTTTATGAGAAGTGTCTTTCCCAGTCCAGGGTATGACTCAAGCAGAGCATTAGCATCGCACATTATAGCCACTAATAGCTGATCTATGACTTCTTCCTGTCCGACGATGACTTTGCCTATTTCTGCCTTAAAATTTGTGAACATATGTTTTATGTTCTGAATTTGCTGAAGATGTACTCCTGCGGTCATTTTATTGCCTCCTTATTCTTTGAGTTTCATGTTGTATGCTATTGCTATCTTGCTTTCTTTTGGCAGCTTCTCTTCGCTTGAAGCGTCTGAGACTGCGGCTATATCTGAAGGGAATGTCCCTCTTTCAAATTCTTTTTCTTCTGGTTCTTTGACGTTTTCAAAACTCATCTCATTTATTGATGGATTTATTTTTAGCTCTATTTCATCATCTCCAAGTCCTGCAAGTTCAGGGTCTCCGTATATTAAGTTTTCACTGTCATTGAATTCTATTGTGTAGAAGTCAAGCTGTTCTTTTCCTGGTGATGAGAACCATTTGTAGTACGTTCCTGGATCGAATACTGATTTTGGGACGTGTATGTTATTTGCTGACACCATGACCACGGAAAAGCTAAGCATGCAGACGACAAGTATCTTTATGAATAAAGAACCTTGATTTAGTATCGATCCTGCAGAGACACTCTTCATCTTTGTTATGAGGTCCTCAAACATCGCGAGTACCATAAAATTTGATCCAGCTTCGTGATCTTTTGCTGTACGCAATATATCTCGTATCTGTGGGTTTTTTGCCTCTATTTCCTTGAGTGTTGTACGCTTCATCCTGTACATCACATCACCTATAAGAAACACAACCGATATGCCTAATGCATATAGAACACCTACATCAAGTAGTGTTGTGATATTAAGCATCACTGTAAAGAAGATTATAGTATCTGTAAATGCGTTTAGCAGAGATATCTTGAAAACTTCTATTTTCAATTCCCTAAAAAGGCTCTTTACATCTTGCATCTTTTTATTTCCTCTTTATGGTTTACAGTCGTCTATCTCATCTTCCATAGTGCCTTCCATAGTGCCTATCAACGTACCACTATAGCTGGTGATGAAGTCACTTATGCACTCTTCAGATAGGTCTAATCTTGATCTGTATGTTATTACACTGCTTTCGAGCTGCGCTTTCTGTGATGTGAGTATCGCATTCTGCTCATCAAGATCCTGGTTTACGTCAAGCTGATCATCATAATCTTTTTTGTATTTGTTCTTGAGAGCCGTCTCTTCATGTATGGTTATTTTTGCCTGCTTCAAATCAGTCTCTGCACCCACAAGGACATCTTTAGTTGATTTTAACTCATCATCCTTTGTTGCATACAGCTCATCGTAACGCTTGACATCCTGAGTCGATGTTGTAAGGGACCTTAGTGTCTTGTTGAGGTTGAATTTGTAGTTGTCAAGGTCTGATCTGCATTCTGTGAGGTTGACAGATGTTGATTCCTGTTTTCCTGTGAGTTCACCGAATTTGTGCTGGTAGTAGACTGCGGATCCTGCGAGTGCTCCTGCTACAAGCAACACTAGCATGAGAAGGAATATGTTCACATTTTTCTGCATGAACCCCATTTGTACACCTCTGTTTTTACTTGTCTTGGTATTATTTTAAGTTTTCCCATTGTCAATGCCTGCAAGTCAATGTAAGCTAGTGAAATGACTGTATCTAATGCCTGAACCAGGTCTCTCTCACCCTTCTGGTAACTATTTCCGCAACCAGCAAAACAAGCGCGATTATCAGGAAAAAGTTTCTGAAACTGGTCTTCTCAATTACAACTCTACTAGATACTGACTTAACATGTTCTACTATCTCATCAATTTCTGTAGGTTGAAATATTTTACCATTGGTATTGCTGACCAGTGAGATGATTTCAGGACTCAGCCCAAGTTTTTGGTATTCCCTATCGTAATTCACCCCATAAACAGCACCCAGGACTGATTTAAATCCTGTTGTTGGATTGGTGTATTGTGATTTGTATGTATTTTTGTCTATCTTTGTGAACTCAAGTCCTGTTACTTTAGGGAATTTGCTTGTCCGTGCTATTATATCTGCTGATTTGTTGACTCTTGCGTCATCTATATCCACAAAAAAGTCATTCTTGCGTTCAGGGTCTGCTATTGCCCAGTTGATCATACGGGTAATCAGTCTCGAATTCTTCTTATCGAGCATCTCTCCGAGATTGTTTCCGCTTGAGAACACAGTGAGTGCTGCCACTCGTCCTATGCCGTGTCTCCAGACTGTGACTGCAGGTTCTCCTGAGTCTGTTGTGATTAGTAGTTGTGATCTTGCTTTTGGTGCTACCTGATTATAACCGTAAAGGACTGCGCTTGTTTCCAAATCTTCTGTTATGAAGTGGTATGGATCAAGCAAAAATAGTGAGAATGCTGAGCCTACATCTTTACGCTCAGGCTCTCCGAATAGTATGCTAAGCCTATTGGAATTATCTGCTGTGAAGTATATACCTCCACCGTATGCAGTCATCTGTTTGAGGAAATTTTCGTCAAGATTTCTTCCAGTACCTATCGTATATAATCTTATACCATAGTTCTTCATAGCCTTTACAACGTCCGTAGCTTCCTGTCGTATGAGATCATTCCAAGTGAACCCATCTGATATGAATATGACATTCTTGCTGCCTGACTTTCCTCTTAGTAAATTGAATGCTCCTTTGAGTCCTGCTGAAAATTCTGTTTGTCCGCCAAGACCTTTGAGTCTTGATATCTTGTCTAGTGTATTTTCTTTGCTCACAAATAATGGTTCAAGTTCAGAAACCAGATAAGGCCACTGGTCAAATGCAACAACACCTACTGAGTTCTGCTCGTTTATCTTACCTATTACATCGTGGGCAAGTGCTTTTGATGTGCTTAGTGCAGTAGTATCAACACCTTGTTCTGTGAAGCTTCCCGATATATCTATCACTATCACTATGTTTGACTCACCTTTTCTTCTTTCTCCCGCACCTACTTGCACTGGAAGAAGTGATTCAAATGCACTTCCTTTGTATCCGCCATTATCGTATGAGTTATACCCTCCTACAACTATAAGACCATTACCTTCTATTACATAATCACTTAGTGCTTCAATATTATCCAGTTCATCAATAGGCAGGTCATTGATGACAACAGCATAGTATTGTTCAAGTTCTTCACGTGATGTAGGCAATTCACGCACCTGTGTCACTTCATATAGCTCATCAAGCACTTCTTTTAGTGCTGACTCAGCGACTGTGACAAACAATATCTTAGGTTTTGGTATGACATGAGTAGTCTTGTAGAATACATTGTTCTGCTCAAAGTAATCTGCACCTACCGGCTGGACTCTTGCGACAATCCTATGATATCCATCTGTGAAGTTCCAGCTAAATATCTTATCTTCTTTGATTGTTTCGTCAATAATTATTTCATCATCAACACCTACAAGTAATCTTGCGCCTTCATCTGAACTTCCTTCAAGAGAGACTCTGTCCATTTTTACTTTGTAATGGTTCTCGACATTTGATATTGTCTTTGATGGACCTTTTATAGATACACTAGTGTCTTCTGAAATTGTAGTTAGGTCCAATGCACTTATGCTGCTGTTCAAACTGGCTGCAAATAACATGACATCAAGCAGGTTTGTTCCACCAGTAGTCTGTCCGTCTGTTATTAGTAATAGGTTTTTGTCCTTCTCAAGATTATTCAACAGACCATCTCCTATATCAGATTCAAGTGATGCAGTGATCTGGGTTGTCTTGACAGGTATTCTTTGCTCGAGTGATTTAGTAAGCATAGGTATGAAGCTTGTGTCAAGCATATACATTGAAGTAGAGTTATCGATAAGAAGAGTCAGAGTCAAATCTCCAGGTATCTCTTTTTCAACCCTGCCATAAGGGTCTGATAGTGCTACAATAAGAAGTGCGAACACAAATGTCTTGCTCATGAACATGAATATCCTGTACCGCCTTCGTGATTTCTTAAACTCTGGATTCTTTAGCCTGCGTTGTTCTATAGCAACAAAACTCTTTGCAAGTATTATAGCAAGCAATATCGCGGCAGGTATTATTAGAAGCAGCATTCCTGGTTTAGTGAATGCAAATGTTCCTTGGTTTATTGAATTAATAATATCTGATGCAATGCTGAACATTATAGATCACCTCTGAACTTGATCCAGAGCAGCTCGATGAATACGAGCACCATGAGTCCTATAATAAAATACTTGGTGAGTTCAAAAGGCACTTTATCTTTTTGTGTTTCACCATCAGCATATACGCCCATCTTATTTTCCATTCCACGGCCATTGATATCTGATTCTGCCTCGCTTAACAAATTTGCAACAAAGTTCTTTTCCTCTCCTCGGTATATTCCTTGGTGGCTAAGAAGTATTGTGTCTGTATTAATTTTGCCGTATGGCGCCTGTATCTTCTGCTCCTTCAAAAGATGTACAAGCCTGCCTGTCTTGAAGTTTAATTCTGATATATCTTGTTTCTTGACAGCCATATCAAACAGTCTTTTCCAGAATACAGGATAGTATATGTCTTCTTTGAATGTTGAGTACTGATCCATAAAACCGAAATAAATAACAGTACCTTTCTTGTGGTTCTTCATAACGACCATAGATACATTGTTGCTGGTAGAGGCAAGTGTTACACTTCCGTCAACAGGTTTTATCAGCAGGTATTTGTCTGTTGTTCCAAATACTACATCTTCTGTTATTGTGTTGTCCTGTGTGGCCATGACAGGAACTTTATGATCTATCATGATAGGTCCTGAATCGTCCACTCTTTCCACAGGCAGCATTCCTTCAAAGTCCATACTCGTCAGGTCTGGCTGCGCCATTATGATCAGTGTTGCACCGTTCTCGACTTGCTTGCGAATATTATTCATAGTGCCTGGTAGTATGAGATCCGAGTTTACATTATCTATTATGATTATCTGGTGAGCTATTTCAGGAACCTTAGGAGGTTCGCCTGTTTCTGCATCAACTGTATCTATCACTTCAAGTGCTGTTCGCAAGTATTTGCTATTTGAGTTTGTGATTAGCAGTAAAGGTACTGCTTCTTTGGATGGTGCTGATATGTATATATCATTGTCCAATGCGAAATTGTCTTCTCTGGGCATTATTGAGAATTTACTCAAAGCAACAGGTGTTGGAAAACTTATTGACTCTACTGACCTGGATTCAATCATGATTTCTGGAATAGAGAGTTCTGTTCCTTCAAGCTTTAGTGATACTGTTTCGTTCTGGTCGTTGTAGTTCTTTATCTGGACTGTTGTCTCATCCTCTTTGACATCAAGATCTATGATTCCCACGTTCCGAAGTTCTGTTTCTTCTTTTTTGAGGTCTTTGAACTCAACCAAAACTCCTCTTGATTCCAGTATGCTCTTTGCTGCTTCGTGGTTTTTGGCGCTGGTCTCTATGAAGTCTGATATCACAAGTATCTTATCACCTTCCTTGACATGATTGCCAGAAAAGATTAGCGCATCAAAGATGTTTGTTGGTGTATCTCTTGGCTTTATTCTTGATAATTCTTCTTTTGCTTTTGAAGGTTCTACGTTCTCTGCTACAAGTTCTGGAACTGACCCTATGATTATTATTGTGTTCTTTGTTGCAAGATTATCCTTAGCATACTCTATTGCTCTCTCGAATCTGGTCTCATCATCTCCTGCTTGTGAGGATGCTGATGCATCAATGACTATTGCAGTCTTTTCTACAAGCACATCTTCTGTAGCTGTTATGAATGGTTTTGCTATTGTGATTGCAAATATTATCAGAAGCAGTATCTGAAGAAGCAGTAGAGGGTCTTTGATTATGCGTCTGAAGAAACTTCGCTTGTCAGATTTTGCGCGTTCCTTCATCAGAAACATGAGCGCAGGTATCTGCTGTTTTTTGGGTTTTGGTCTTATTAGATAGACGATGATTAAAGGTATTAAAGACAGTAATGCCCATAGCCCTAATGCATATAGCAAATGCTCTGCAACAAAACCTGTTATCACCTCAAAAAAAGCCATCTTCTGATTTCCTTTAAAAGTTGCTTGTATTTAAATATTATTAAACTTGATATTTTTGTATTTGATTGCGCTTGATTGTAAAGTATAAAAAAAAGAAAAAAATACCTAATTGTATGTGTCCTTCTTGTCTGGATGGTATTGATCAGGCAGCAACTGCGATGCAAGATTGATATTGCCAATTGCATCTTCAAGTCCTTTCATCTTTTTAGGGAACTTGACCTGGCGCAATGCTTCTTTATTGTGTTTCTTCGCTACCTTAAGGTATTCCTCAATTCCCCCCATATCCTCAGGTGTAGTTATTTGTTTCTTGAGGTATTCACTACGCCTGAAAGTAGAATGTTTGCCCGCAATTGACTTGACATATATGTTGCTTATGGTGTCAAGAGTGAACTCATCTTGGGTTTTGATATCTTCCCATAAATGTTCCTTATCAAGACCGCCCATGTATGATGACATCAGGGTCTCCCACTCACTCCCACCTGCCTCGTTCACCTGTTTCCTGAGCTCTTTAATCTGGTCATCACTCTTGTTGAGGTAGTCCTTAGCTATCCTTTCTGCTGCGTTTTCCCATAGATCATCTGAGAATTTCCTGTGCTCTTCCTCTCCTTTTTCTGACCACAATATTTTACCATCAGAATGGTTCTTGTTGAGATACTTCCACGCGACTTCGCCAAGCGTGTGCTTGAGCATAGTAGTCTGCTTGTCTTTGTCAATCTTTTGTAGCTTACCTACAAGGTCATGGTATTTTTTGTGCTGTTCATAAAGAGGGTTTTTGCTTTCTTCAGCCATAATGTGATCACCTTTTCAGATTAAATTCAATATCATAAAAATCCGCACGAGCGTCAACCCAAACCTAAAGGGAAAGGTATGACTCAACACTCTGCTCCGACAAGCGAATTTTAGGATGCCAAAAATTTCGCCATAATGACCGGATTTTAAACCCCTCCCAAAAATTTTGGGTGAAATTTTTGTGCATGATTAGACATGATTAATACACTGAATTCACTCATTTCAGACCTTATAAACTTTTCTATGGTGATAAACAACAAACCATACAATATCATAAAAATCTGCAGAAATTGCCCTATTGGCAATTTCTTTTGAAAGAGGATTTTTAGGATGCCAAGAATTTTGTGAAATTTTTGCGCATCACAACACTACCTAGCAAACTTTTGACTAAACAGGACAAAACAAACTGTTGACCAACACATCAGCTTGAAAAAAACAGCAAGTGCTGTGGTGACTACGTGTTAATGCATAAAACACACATGAGCAAGTTAATCCAAGACACAGTAATTCATTTTTCCTTCCCACCCACACCACATGACTTTTTTGTCTCACTCCCCTAGTCTGGTCTTTATATATATATTTAAACCTCGAGGTATTATAGAATATTAGGTGTAAAGAATTACGCAGTAATATCCAGACAGCTTATCATATTAAAACAAATAGACACCGAGGTGCGTCATAATGACCAAAAAGGCTAAACAAACCAAAAGGCCAGTAAATAAAAAGGCAGATAATCACACTAAGAAAACAACCAAGACTGAAAGTCCTGTTAAAGCAAAGACAGGAGCACAGGACGCTGAGATGATGAAGCGTCTTCCTCCTGATGTTCAGGATAAATTAAAAGAGATTAAGGGTAAACTGGATAAGTTTCAGAATGCTATTCTTAAGAAATTTGATAATTATATAATAGGTATTGCTCTTATGCCGCCTGCAAAGCAAGGTGAACAGGTTGACAAGGACAAGATCAATGTTCTTGTGCTTGTGGATGATTCTGATTCCAAGCGTATGACCAAGCAGGAACTAAAAGATAAGCTCGGCACTATAATCGCCAAGATGGCGCAAGATATTGACAAGCGCCTGACACCACAGACAATCATTCTTTCTGATGTTTGGCAATCCTGTTTTGATGGCAAGCATGATCTTCTGCAGCTTTTCGCTATGTCTGCTCCTGTTTTTGACAGGGGAATGGTGTCTGCTCTGAAGATAGGTGAGATCCATAAGAGTATGATACTAAAGAAGTTCGAAAAATACATAGTTTCATACGTGCTTTTCGGTTCATTGACTCGCGGTCAGGCAACTTCAAAGTCTGATATTGACGTAGCAATAATTGTGGATGATACTGATGTGAAGAAGATGACTCGTGCTGAGCTCAAGGATAAACTGAGAGCAATAATTGTGGGCATGGGTCTTGATGCTGGTGACATGACAGGTATAAAGAACAAGCTGAACATTCAGGTCTATATTTTGACTGATTTCTGGGATTCTATAAAAGAAGCTAACCCGGTTATCTTTACTGTGCTTAGGGATGGTGTGCCTCTTTATGATAGAGGAATTTTCATGCCTTGGAAACAGCTTTTGAAGATGGGTAAGATTAAACCTTCTGCAGAAGCTATTGACATGTTCATGGCATCTGGTGAACAGATGGTTTCTCGTGTCAAGACACGGCTTAAGCAGATAGTGGAAACTGAGATGTATTGGTCAACCCTGACACCAACCCAGGCTGCTCTGATGTTGTACGGCATACCTCCTCCTACCCCTAATGAGACTATTGATCTTGTTGAGGAAGTCTTTGTGAAGAAGGAGAAACTTCTCGAAGCTAAGTTCATAGACACTTTAAAGGAGATCAGACAATATTACAAAGGTATTGAACATGGCGAGATCAAGGAGATTTCTGGCAAAGAGGTTGACGCCCTGTTGGAAAAGGCGGATAAATATCTCAAACGCCTTAAACGTCTATTCACTCAGATTGAAAAGATGAAAGAAGAGGAGTCGATGCTGCAGATCTATGATACTGTTGTCACGATAATTCGCGACGTGTTGATGCTTGAGGGTATTGAACGTGTCAAAGATATTGACGTGATAAAGTATTTCGAAATAGAGCTTGTGCATCGTGGCAGAGTTCCTGAGAAGTATCTGCGCATGCTAAATCATATCATCAAGGCCAAGAAGGATTATGACACCAAGAAACTGACTAAGGCAGACATTTCAAATGTTAAAAAGGAAAGCCGTGAAATGGTCAAGTTCCTTGTTGAGTATATGCAGAGAAAGCGAGGTAAAGAGCTCGAGCGCGCCCGTATAAGGGTTAAACACGGTAATCGTTATGGAGAGGTTCTGCTTCTCGAGGATACTGCGTTCATAATACATGACATAGACCAGGAGGAAAAAGAAATAACCAAAGCACCAATCAACAAAGATGGTTCATTGGGTAAGATTACTAGTTCCTCGCTGGAAGAGCTTGAACAACACCTGGCAAAGTTCTCTATTCCGCCAAAGGTCTTTATCAAGGAGCCTATCTTCGAGAACCTGAAAGACGTGTTCGGCAGGGATGTAGAAGTCATGATTAATTATTAATTTTTTTTGTTTTTTTTAACTCTGATTCAAAACTTTTTTTAAAATAATCTTGTATTGATTTCAGATGGAGGAGATATTATGAATAAAAAGTCAATTTTATTTCTAGTGATTTTAGGCGTTATCATTTTAACGTTGAGCGGATGTGATACAAATTCAGTATCTGACGTTGAAAAAGATGATTTAGAAGGAGATTATTTTGTCAAAGGTACAAACCAAATAGGCTTAAGTTATACTGGAACATTAGAAATCACAAAGAAAGACAATTCTTATAAGGTTGCATGGGATCTTGGTGAAGAAAAATATACAGGTATTGGAATTTTAGAAGGAAACGTTTTTACTGTAGATTGGGGCCAGGAACATCCTGTGATATATAATATTCAGGAAAACGGCACTCTCGAGGGAACATGGGCGAATGGTGTTGGAACTGAGACTTTAGTGCCTTTTAAATAACTAAAAGTTTGTCAAAATTATATACGCAAGGCCTATCCCTGACCTTAAGGTCAGGGTATTACTGCCTTGCAAATTGTTTCAAACCGCAGATTTGAAACACCAACGCAGTTCTACGTTGATTGATTGACAAACTTTTAGGGATTACAAATTGCACCCTAAAGGGTAGGGTATTGAACCTGTGCAATTTGAAATAATTTTTTTACATTATATTAGAAGACTTGTGCCTAATCAGTAAATCATCTGAACCTTTTTTCTAATGCTACAATCAATTCCTTGGAGGATTTATTAGTTAAAATGTTATCTTAATTAGAAATCAATATTCACATAATAAAAGAAAAAAAAAATTGTTGTAACAAACTGATTGATTCACTTGTTAATCACTTGCGACATATGTTTATTCTTTGCCGACATTGACCGCTTTAGGTCCTCTGTCGCCCTGTTCAACGTCGAAAGTGACAGGATCATTCTCATGCAGTGTAACACCGTCCTGCAAGCCAGTCTGATGTACAAAATACTCTTTGCCATCTTCACCAGCAACAAATCCAAAGCCCTTCATATCGTTGAAAAATTTTACTGTTCCATTCATTTTACTTTCCTCCTGGTAATCCAATATTCAAAAACCATTCACAGAACCAATTTGACTCTGATATAATGATTTTCTCGAAAACAGCTTAACAAAATCCCACATATAGTTTCGGACATGTTAAATTGCTTCAATGCCATCAGAATATATGAGTTCTTTTTAAATGTTGCTGTTTTTGAGCCCTATTGGTCCAATAATACCCTTAAAGTACTGTCACCAGCACATTACAAAAGGCCATTTTGGGGTGATAATGTATACTACACCATTTTTTAAAGCCTTGGTGACTATTTACTGATATGAAAAGTGTATATCTAGCTGGACCTATAACTGGACTTAATTACGATAGTTGCAATGGTTGGAGAGAGGAAACAATAGAAAAACTGAGCAGGTATGATATCAAGGGATTATCCCCGCTCAAAGGAGAATCCTGCCTGTTGCTTGAGGATAAAATAGCAGATGAATACGATACTAACATAAACAATGCAAAGGCAATAACCACAAGAGACAGGTTCTTGCTTAATTCCTGCGATATCATGCTGGCTAACCTTCTTGGGACTAAAAATATCACAGTAGGGACAATGATCGAGTACGGCTGGGCAGACGCTGCCAGAAAACCTATCATAACAGTGATTGAGAAAGAAGGCAACCCCCATGATCACGCTATTGTGCGGGAAATATCAGGCTATCGTGTCGATACACTCGAAGAAGGCCTGCGAATCGCAATAATGCTCCTGGATTGCTAATCCGACTGACGCGGCTTTGTCTCATCCAGTATTATCATACCCTTGAACACGCCTCTTTCTTCTGCTTTCTTCACCCGGAGCTGTTCAATGCTCTGCGTATTCCATTCCTTGAACTCAGAGATAGCACATATAACCTCAAATATATCTGCAAGCTCCTCTTTACAGGGATTATCCAAAAACTCCTCCACTTCTTCCTGCAGCTTCGCTTTTAGCTTATCCCAGTACTCTTCCTCATCCGCTATGTGCGTGAAAGGCTCTTCACCTTTTTCCCTTATGATTGCAGGTATTCTATCCCTAACAAGTTTGTCATATCTCATACGCGATGACCTTTCTTTCTCTTCTGCTTTCCTGCACCCTTCAGAAGCATTTTAGACCCTTTTGACTTCCTCAGCATCACAAAGCTTCCTATAGTTCCGACAAGGAAAACTATAGGGCAGACAAATATCGCTATGATGAAGAAGAATCCCTCATCTCCATCTCCCCAGTACCCTTGTCCAAAGAAGTAAATCATAATACCATAGAAAAGGTTGTGCAGCAGCACGCTGGTAAGGAACAATGCAGCTGCCCCTCCTGTCATCACAAGGAATATCTTTAACTTCTTATCTGCCTTGGACTTCAGCGAAAGATACACAAGCACACCGCCGAGAATCAAAAAAATAAAAGCAAGCACTGCTGCAAACAGGAACAGAAAACGTTTAGGATCAGGCAGCACAAAGAACCCTACAATCAGCACAAATACCCCTATCAGAACATAAAACACCTTTCTTGCGAGATTGATATAATCTTTCATCTTCAGGCAAAGAGCGCGTAGAGCACCCAGATAAGCAACGCAATCCACATGATAGTAGGCAACCATGCCTGTCTAAGTATGTGTTTCTCCTTGAGCATCTTCTGCGCCAGCGCATCCATCTCCTTAGGATAAGCAGACACTGCAGACAGTATGAGAAGCAGTGCGAACAGCATTGCAGCAAACACCTGGACAATTGTCAGCTCTGCAAGCAGAAAGTAAAGCGCAACAAAAGCAAGCACAAGAGCCACGACCATAGTAAGCCTTGGATGACTGGACACACATCCAGGTATCTTCATCCATTCCTTTGGTCTCACCAAAAGAGTAATTATCTTGACAGCAACAAATAGCGCTAAAAGGAGCGCCATGATCTCAATAGGACTCATATTATCATCACCTCGACCCAACAAGAACATCCTATTTATTTAAAGATTACGCAGTAAGCACAAAGGTAGCCCTCCAATCTCCAACCCTGCCTGCACAACTGTTGCCACCTAGCGAGCATATAATAACAACAGCAAGAACAATCGCAGTTGAGCAAATACATCAAAAACCACATTTGTGCGAGCGTGGCAGCAGTCCATGCGCAAGCAGGAAAAACACCAAGAACCCAACAGAGCAAAAAAGCCAAGTCACCCTTTACAAAGATGCTAATCCAGTTTAGAAAGAAGCCAATTCAGCTTCACAAAGATGCTTTTGGACTAAATTTTCCCAGTTCCCCGAAGGGGTTTTTCGACTATTGATTCTTTAAATGAGTTTAAAGCACAATTAACATCAATCTATTCAGTAAATGTTAAATAGTGTGATTTTATGCTTTATGATATGAACGCAGGAATTAATCATATTGGTGTTGGTTGTGGTGCTATAATCATCAATGAAAATGATGAAGTTCTATTAGTCAAACGATCCGCGCAATCCCGGACCGAACCAGAATACTGGTCAAGGCCAGGGGGAGAAGTAGATTTCGGTGAAGCTGTCGAGGATGCTGTTGTAAGAGAGGTTAAGGAAGAAACAAGCATTAATGTAGAAATACTGAAATTTCTCGAGATAACTCAAGTTTTAGATGACAAAAAGCACTGGATTGCTTTGGGCTACCTCGCAAGATATCTATCTGGAGAAGTCCAGAATCTGGAACCAGAAAAGCATGATGCAATCAAATGGTTTCCTTTATCCCAACTTCCTGATAAAATCACAAGCTACACAAGAAATGCAATAACAGTCCACCTACAGAGCAAATAACCCCATTTTATCCAGTCTAAGTTCTCCAATTCCCCGAAAGGGTTTTTCTCTTTATCGATTCATCATAAAGAAATCACAAAAGAATCAAATATACAAAACATAAAAACCTAAGCAGCCCAGCTGTTGTCATAAGAATCAAGAACAGCCTTGCGACGAATTCCGCTTTTCGGCCTCAACAGCCCTTCCTCTGCATCTCTGTTATCTACACTGTCAAATACTTCATTGAGAATATCAACTAGCCCGTCCAGCGAACCATATTCTTGTTCTGTATTGTTATTATATTCTTGCTCTGTATCATCGTTATAATCTATGCTAACAGTCCTTACAGGTATCACATCACCTGTATACACATCATCCAAAGCATTGTCCTCAAAATCCACATAGCCTGAAGAGACGCAGTCTGCATAGCAGGTCTTCATGCTCCTCATGTCCATTTCCTTATCGCCTGTGGCAAAAAAACCTGAGTGCATACCTTGTGTCATATACTCATTAGAGATTACCTGTGCGCTCCGCCTTTCATCAACAGGGGTTGCAACTACAACTTCTTTGAGTCCTGCATTTGTCTTTTCCCATGTGTACAATAGTCGGACCCCGTTCCTGCATGCTATCTCCCTGTGATTCTGGCCTGCACCACCATACCATGTGGCTCCAGGACCATCGCTCCGTAGGTAGTGGAAGAATCCCTCAAAAGCACTGCTTGCACTTGTTTCCGGCATCATGTAGTTTTTCATAATACACATAATAAGCAACCGAAGATAATAAAAGTATGTAAGCTATTTTTTACATTTAACAGAAAGAATGATTAAAAACAAAGAAAAAACAGCAAACAACTCATTTAAGTATATTGCCAATCTCCAGCCCCAGAATAAATAATCTATGGTTGGTTTAAAAACCCAAGATGTACATCAATCATCAGCAATATCAAAAGGATATTCTCTACCATGCTTTATGTCATCCATGGATCTGATAAGACTATTAATAGTATTTATCTCCCGCTCCAATTCTTCTTTCAATTGTCGCTCAGTCTTAGACATTCTATCCTCTCCATCCCTCTTTCATCTGCAAACTCGTTAAGCCTGTTTTTTAATCTCTTTAGTAACCTATCTCTCTCAGCTCTCAATCTTTGAATCTCTTTATCCATGATTGATAACATACGTGCACCTCATTTAAATATTTTGATGACACAAAAATACAGAGATAATGTTTTTAGAAAACTATTGTTTTTTTGAAATGTTTTTAAGATAAGTAAAATGTTTGCCAGAAATGTTCCGTGAATTAAATTATCCTTGAGAAAGATTTGCCAATCCTCACTTCTTCCTGTAACCAAATAATTTATCGTACTTGGCATGATCCATGAATTCAAGAATAAAAGCGATGACTTTCACTTCATCACCTATGAGTGTGTAGAGAAGTCTCCAATAACCAACTAATTCCACTCTTAATATTATCAGTTCCATACCTTTTCACAGTATATTTTGAGATATACTTTCGAGGTATCAGGTCACCATGATGAGGATCAGCCTTGATATTTCTGAGGGCTGTGTTTATAGATGATAATAATTGAGCATAAGTTGGTTTCTTCCTCGAACTCTTTCCCTGTGAGACAACACCCTGCAATTTTTCGTATTCCCTATAAGCATCTTCGTCAAACTGCACCTCAACATCCTTATCCATCTTACAGCACGATCACTCCTTTCTTGAGTTTAGATTTAAGTTTTTCAGAAATATCTTCTCTGTATATCCAGATTATCCCTTGTTTCAGCATCGCTATCTTACCGCTTTGGTCCAAGTATTCCAGTATTATATTCAGTGTGGGCCGCATTATTTTCTTGGCCAGCCGCCTGTCTATCTCGTTTTTGGATAATGGCCCTTTGGCTCTTTTGATCAATGATTCAACATTCAGTATTGTGTCCAGTCGGGGATAATGTAATACTTGCTTCTGCATCATTCTCACCACATAAGTTTATACCATAGTATAAGTCTATATAATATATAAATATTTCTATTCAATGATCAATTCAACAGAAATCCCAACAACCCTCAAACAACCTTTATCTCTTCTACATCAAAATATCTACGAATATTCGTCTCCATGTTTCTAAGATTACGAGCATTCTTGCCTATAAGAAGTCCTTTTGTCTGCATGTCTTCATGCTGGATAGTGACTATCTTGTCTTCTTGTGTGACATTGAACACCTTAAGTGGGTGTGCCATGTTTTTGATGAAAGTTACAAGATCATCTGAGAACTCAACTATCTTTATCTTACGTTTGAAAGCATTCTCGAGCTTCTTGACATTCACACTGCCCTTTCCAAGAGCTTTCCAAAGTTGACCTGCCTGTACTATGAATACTAGTCTTGCTTGGATTGGATCATCAAAGAAGTCCTTTAATTTAGACTTTGTGATAGACTCAAATAGAGACATCTTCTGCATAGTGTCTTCGTCATAGACTATCTTAGTTCCCATCTTATTTTTGTACACCTATTATGGATATTGAAAACGGCTTTTTGCAGACATCACCCAGATCTTCATTCTGAATTCCTGTGTACACAATATCTACACCTGACAATGAAGCAAAGCGCTCTATATCCTGTTTCAGCTCTTCCTTGCAATTAGCTGCAAGAAATATCTTTGATAACCTACTGCCCCTAAGACACTTAAGTGTTTCCTCGCCTCCTATGACGAGTTTACCTTCAGTGTGGAGCTTCTTGATTTCTGCGATTACATCTGTCATTTAACGCACCCTACTTATCTATTTTGGTCTGGAGTCCTGGAAGGCCTGTGCCAACCGGAACTGCCTGGTTCAACATAACATTTTCAACTACTGAGTTAAGTTTGTCTTCCTCTCCGAGAAGAGCTGCTGATATAATATGCTTTATTGGTGTTTCAAACGATGCCTTTGCCAAAACCGAAGCCTTTTCACTAACAACACCATATCTTGTAACGCCCTTTATCACACCTGAACTGCACATCATGTCTGCAACAAGCATCATGTGCCTCTTATCAATATTCAGACCCTGACTTTCAATTACCTTGAATACTTCGTCAATTATTGATTGTCTTGCAGCTTCTACGCCAAGCACATTTGACACTTCAAATATGTTGTTTGTTGTCGTACGATTTGAATCAACATATTCATTGTCGAACGCAGCTTTCAGATTTGACCCTGCTGTGATTATGATAAACTCTTCTCCTCGTTTGACAGGCAAAACCTGGTAGACATCTTTGATGCCGCTTATGTGTACTCCTTTCAATTTCTCTTTGATCTTGTATAGTTCGTTGAGCGGCTGTTCTTTAATCGATTTTATAGTAATTATATTATCTTTCTGTTTCACTTCATATGCCTTAAGAGCTTTCTCTATTTTCTTTCCGACCAGATTTATATCAATACCTACAGAATCTATAGCTTTTTTATCAAGAGCTACTTCTATTATTAACTCAGCTATATTGATAGAGAATTCATGTGTGAGATCCTTCAGCTTTGTCTCCTTGATAGATAGTGCTATCTGCTTTATATCCTTACCCTTGTTATATGGTTTATTAAGATATATCTCCATCATAGGTGTGGAGATGTTCTTTCTGCCGTCAAGTATCTCTATTAACCTTGGTAATCCTACTGTGACATTCATCTCAGCAACTCCTGCATAATGAAATGTATTCAAGGTCATCTGTGTACCTTGCTCACCTATAGATTCTGCAGCTATAAGTCCTACAGATTCTCCTGCATCAACTTTTGATTCAATGTACTCAGAATACACTCTTTCGAGAACTTTTTCTGCCTTCGCCTTATCTACTTTTGCAGGTAAATTATCCTTTACATCTTTAAGTAGATTTTCAGGTATCTTACCTTCATAGCTTTTGAAGAGCTTATCCATCTTGAGTCCTCCTAATCTTCAGTAATCTCTGCGATTATCCTTTTGACATTGATTGTGCCCTTCTCTGATCTGGACACATCTATGCTATCTTCACCATAACTGAACTGCACTATCTTTTTTGCTGAATCTCTGACAGAATCATCATACTCTACTTTAAGATCCTGTAGTGCGTTTGCCAGCCTTCTGTACAAGTAACCTGATTTAGGTGTTCGCAAAGCAGTATCCATCAGTGAATCTCTTCCAGTCATACCCATAAAGAAAAACTCTGATGGTGTGAGACCATACTTGAAACTATTCCTTATGAATCCGTGCGCTGAAGGACTAAGATCGCCCGCCTTGAAGCAAGACATTGTCCTGTTTTTGTAGCCTGATGAAATCCTTCCACCCCTCATAGCCTGCTGACCTACACAACCAGCCATCTGCGCAAGGTTTAGAGGTTTACCTCTTGATCCTGACCTGCTCATTATTATTGTACCAGTCTCTTTTGTTGAGTACTCATCAACAATCTCTCCTGTAATATTTCTTACTTTGTTAAGCATCTCAAGCAGTTTGAGCTCAAGCGTCTCAGCCATTGTTTTTCCAGGGAATGTTTCAAGAGTTTTCTTATGGAACTGATCTATAAGCATTTCAGATTCTTTATTTGATTTATCAAGCACACCTACTATCATCTTTCGAGCATCAGTAGGTAAGTCTGTATCTTCTATTGATGTTGTGAAACCATGACTCATTATGACATACACACCGAGTTTCATGACATTGGATATGAACCCTGCAGTGAACTTAGGACCATATTTCTTGTGGATATCTCTAAGCATTATACCTGATCCTTTTCCAAGGTTCGCTGTGTCCATAACACCAGAAATGAGTTGACCTTTCTTGACAACAACCTCTCCTCCACTCTTGTCCTTTCCTGTAAACCTATAATCATCCGGAAGGAAACAACTGAACAGTTCACGACCTGTTATTTTGTCTTTCTTAGGTATTTTTTGCAGAATATCTAAATCAACAGCCATGATTATATCTACTGCTCTGTCCCTTGACATTTCCATGCCTGTTGTAAGTATGTAATTACCAGATATACCATCCTGTATGCAGCCAATGACACTAAGTCCGAATCCTGAAGATATCAACTGTGTCTCAACCTTCATCAGAACTTCTGCCTCTGCTCTTGCTTCCTCTGTCTGTGGAATGTGCAGATTCATCTCATCTCCGTCGAAGTCCGCATTGTATGGTGCGCACACAGCAGGATTTAGCCTAAATGTTTTTGCTGGAAGTACTTTTATTTCGTGGCACATCATGCTCATCTTGTGCAGGCTTGGCTGCCTGTTGAAGATTGCTATGTCACCATCCATAAGATGTCTCTCAACTGTGTAGCCTGGCTGAAGTTCTTCAAGTATCTGCTCTTTCATCTCATCTGTTATACGTTTCTTCTTGCCATCCGGCCTTATAACATAATTAGCACCAGGGTAGCTCTTTGGACCTCTATCTACAAACTTCTTGAGATATTCCAAGTTCCATTCTGTAATTCTTTCAGGAACCGTGAGCTTCATCGCGATTACACTTGGCACTCCCACCTCATTGAGACTTATCATTGGATCAGGCGATATTACAGTTCTAGCAGAGAAATTTGTTCTTTTTCCTGCTAAGTTGTGCCTTATCCTTCCTTCTTTTGACTTTATCCTTTCAGTTATTGTCTTCAGCGGCTGTCCTGACCTGTGTCTTGCAGGCGGCAATTGCGCAATGTCATTGTCAAAGAATGTTGTCACGTGATATTGAAGCAGATCCCATAGATCCTCAATGATTATCTCTGGAGCTCCTGCATTTATGTTCTCAAATAATCTTTGATTGATTCTGACTATGTCTCCAAGTTTATGCGTCAGGTCATCCTCACTTCTTTCTCCTGACTCGAGAGTTATTGATGGTCTCATAGTTACAGGAGGTATAGGTAGAACAGTGAGTACAAGCCATTCAGGTCTTACGAACTTTGAATCCATGGAGAACATCAAAAGTTCATCGTCTTTTATCTTCTCCATACGCGTCCGAATCTCTATCGGGCTGAGCCTTTTTTCGTTCTCGAAGAATGATGTTGGTTTCTCAAGTGTTATCTTTTGCTGTCGTGTCTTACAGTGCGGACACTTTTTTTGTGTGGCAAGATCCTTGATAACAACCTGTTTTATGTATTTCCTTGTATCATCAGGACCTTTTTCCTTCCTGAGTTTTTCTATTTCAACAAGATACTTCTCTTTCTTGGATTTTGATATCATAGCTCTTCCGCAATCTCTGCATGTCGCACGGAGGAGAAGTTGTAAGAGACCCATAAACTTCACATGTATCACCGGTCTTGCAAGCTCTATGTAACCGAAGTGACCTATACATTCTTTAAGCTTACAGCCGCATGTCCTGCATTTAAGTCCAGGATCTATGACGCCCAGTCTTGTATCCATCAAACCACCGTCGACAGGATATCCTTCCTTGTCATAAAGTTCTGGAGTTACCACTTTGGCTGACGCCATCTGTTTGATCATCTTGGGTCCGAGGACTCCAAAGATTATACTCTTTACTTTCTTATAGGTGTACTTGCCCTCATCTGACATTTTCGTTCACCGTTAGTATTTGCTCTCCAGCATCATCCTAGGATATATTCCCAGTGATTTGAACTCGTCAAGCATTAGCTTAAATGCGTAGGATATCTCGACATTGTTTATCTCGACATTATCTCCGCATGTTGGGCAATATGACTTGTTCTTGAATTCGTTGTAGATAGCTATGACCCCGCATCCTTCACACACAGGTACAAGTGTCTTGTCTGAGTCAAACCTTTCCTTTAGGAGAAGACTTGCACCATGTGCGACAAATGTGTCTTTCTCCATCTCTCCGAGCCTAAGCCCACCTTCTTTTGCCCGACCTTCTGTCGGCTGTCTAGTAAGTAGCTGTATTGGTCCTCTTGCCCTGCTGTGTATCTTGTTTGATACCATATGTTTTAGCTTAAGATAGTACATGTTTCCTATATATATCCGAGCATGCATCTGCTTTCCTGTATGACCATTATACATGGTTTCTGTTCCATTGTCCCTCATTCCAAGGCTTCTGAGTTCTTTTCTCAAATCAATCTCACTCTCTGCTACAAATGTTGTTCCGTCGATGTTTCTTCCAGCCAATGCGCCAGTTTTTGCTCCGACAAGCTCAATGAGGTGTGATATTGTCATCCTTGATGGGATTCCGTGAGGACTGAATATGATATCAGGCGTTATTCCTGATGCTGTGAATGGCATGTCTGACTGAGGAACTATAGCTCCGACAACTCCTTTCTGTCCGTGCCTTGATGTGAACTTGTCCCCTATCTCAGGTGTCCTGTGATCCCTAAGTCTTACTTGAACAAGCTTATTTCCTTCACCATTCTCTGTTATGAGAACAAAGTCAACTATTCCTCTTTCACCGTGCTTTAAAGAGACTGAACTTTCTCTTCTTATATTACTAGTAAGATTATACTCATCCATAGAACTGAGGAATCTTGGTGGTGATGTCTTGCCTATTATTACATCACCTTCGCCAACCTTTGCTTCAGGATATATAATTCCTTCTTCTTCAAGATATCTGTAATCAACTTCTGTTTTGTATCCTTTGATATCTTTATCAGGAACACATATCTGGTCGGTCAATCCACCAGCATATCTAAGCTCTTCTGCTATAGCCGGTCTGAAGTATGATGTTCTTCCGAATCCTCTCTCTATAGATCCTTTGTTAATTATGATTGCATCCTCAATGTTATAGCCCATATATCCCATAACAGCAAGAACAATATTTTGTCCTGCAGGGTGCGCATTATAATTGCTTATCTCATGCATTATTGTGGCAACTAGTGGTGCTTGCGGTGTCTGTAGAAGATTGACATCCATATCCATCCTCACTGAGAAGTTGGATGCGTAAAATCCCACTGCCTGTTTCTGGTTCTTGCCGCCTATTGCAAGCTTTGTTGAATGGCAGTAATTTCCGTATGGGACAAGTGATGTTGTGAGACCTATAAGTGCTATCGGATGAATCTCCATATGTGTGTGATCAGGTGTTAATTCTCCCTCGAAGAATGCGACAAAGGCATTCTCCTCCTCTGCAGCGTCAAGATATTCTATCACTCCCTGCTTGAGAAGGTCTTCCCATGCAATCTCTTTCTTGACAAGCTGTTGAACATGCTTATCAGTAAGCATGAGTTTACCATCCTTAACGACTATGAGAGGTCTGACTACTCTGCCTTTTGTACCGTCGACAAAAACCGTGTCTGCTGTCTCGTCATAATAAACATTGACGTTCTGGGGAACATTTCCCTTTCGTCTCTCTCCTATTATAGAACCGACAAACTTATGCGGATCATCCACTTCTCCCTTGAATCTGCTGTTTACGAAAACCTCTGTCATGATATTCACCTATATCGACTTGAGCCCGAGGCTCTTAAGACATTTCATGAGCTCATCTTCCGGTGTTGCAAGCGAGACCTTTGCGAGTATTGCCAGATTCTTCCGAAGACCTATGTTAGTACCTTCAGGAGTCTCCATGCAGCAAAGCCTACCTGCCTGTGTCGGATGGAGTTCCCTTGCCTTAAAGTTCTCCTGCGACGCGGAGAGCGGACTTACCACTCTCTGTAAATGAGATAAAGTCTCGAGGAAATTCAGCCTCTGTATCCTCTGAGATATTCCTTTTCGACCACCAACCCATGAGCCAGTAGCCATCGATGAATATATTCTCTGTGTGAGTAACTTGTCCCTTATTATTACTTTTATTGACGGGAACTTTCCTCTTTTGACTATCCTCTGGAAATTATATAGAAGATCATTGACGAGAACCTTTAGGTTTACTGTGAAAAGGTCTGCAAGCAGATCTCCTGACAACTTGAGTCTCTTATTAGCATAGTGATCCTTATCGTCGAGCGGAAGCTCGCCTGTTGATGCTCGTATGAACTTTTTTAGAAGCTTGCATAAATTATATGCCTTGTATAACCTGTCTTCAGGTCTGGTTCCCAGATGAGGCAGCAAGTACTTGTCCATTATTTCCTGCATCCTTTCTATTCTTACATCCTTGGCCTGTGTTATTCCTGTCTTCTTGGCTATGTAATCTATTGCCTCTTCTTCATTCTTTATGTCTGCGAACTCAAAGAGATTTATCAGTACAGAATCGAACTGCCTCTCTTTTGAGATGAAATTCATTATGTCCTCATCCTTGGTAAGTCCAAGTGCTTTCATAAGAACTACTATAGGTATTCTTTTGACTCTTGTAAATGAAAGATAAAACATACTGTCCTTGAGTTTTTCTATTGTGTGTGGAATCTTAAATGATGCTCCTTCTGAGAACATTTTACCGACATATTCGGATACGCCTATCTTTTCTTTCTCTATCATAAGCTTGTTCGCAGCCAGATCCTCGACGCTGATAAGGACTTTCTCTGTGCCATTAATTATGAAATAACCACCAAGATCATCAGGATCCTCTCCTTTATCTGCAAGATCATCCTTTGAAAGCTTGTATAGATGGCAGTATTTAGACTTGAGCATTATTGGTATTGAGCCTATCTGTGTTGTGAAAGACTCTCTTTGAACTCCATTGATGTGAGCACTCACTTCGATGTAACACGGTGCTGCATAACTGATTTTCCTGAGTCTTGCTTCAACTGGATATACGTTTCTCTTGCTACCATCTGCTTCTGTTATCTCAGGCTTGGTCACCCATATCCTGTCGAATCGTATCTTGAAGTCTTCTACATTATGAGGTATGATTGTGGGCTCGACTACTTTGTTCGCATCAACTATCCTCTGTAATTCTTTATCAATAAAATTATTGAATGATGCTATATCTGAATCTACAAGTGTCATTCCCTCAAAGAACTTCTGAACAAGAACATTTGAATTTTCGTGTTTAGTCACTTGTGACACCTCTGTAAAACACCGTGCTCCCTGCCGTCGGTGAGACTCTCTCGATTTTTATCATATCACCGACTTCAACATCCATACCTACTAACGCAGTATCGGATTTATTTATAGAAGGCAGTTCATTGACAGTTATCTTGAACTGTTCCAGTACTGCAGTCTTCTCTTTCTCGGAAGCTTTCTTATGTTTAGGAATTAGTTTATGCTTTCTGGCCTCTGTTTTCGCCATTTTTATCGCACCTTATTGCAATTTTACTTTGATAGGCTGGACGGGAATTACGCAAAGCATAATGCCTTGTTTCGAACCCGCGACCACTCGATTAAAAGTCGAGTGCTCTAATGCCCGGACAACACTAGGTTGTGCCTCCAGACTGAGCTACCAGCCTTTTTGTAGTTTTTTGCCGGTTTAACAAAAAACAACGCCCTAGCCGGGACTTTCGTGCCATTTGGCATATCGAACCCGGGTCGAAGCCTTTTTGCGGCGATATTGTGGTTTGAAAACGCCATATATCGCCTCGACAGGGCTTCATGATAGGCCGCTACACTACCAGGGCTTTTTTTTGGTATTGCAGGCCATAAATCCTTCTACAAGCTGTTGTCTCTGCTTTTTGGCATTTATTCGCCGTAGAAAGGTTTAATGACCATACCTTGCCGAAAATTTATTGGTTTAAAAAGGTTTCTTTTTAAGTGGCACTGTAGCAGAATCTAGTGGTTTAAATATAAGTCCTCCTTGATGGTTTTGTAAGGTAACATCACCAAAAAGGAGGTTGATAATAATGGATGTTATACACTCGACACTTAAAAACT
>JABMQF010000030.1 GCA_013203345.1 Candidatus Woesearchaeota archaeon | reverse complement strand
CAGTTATTGCACAGGCAGGGAAGAAATGCCAAGTCAGAGAATCTGAGAAAACTAATGTGGAAACTAAAAAAACTAAAACTAAGAAAGCTAATGTGAATATTAAGAAAACTAACACTAAAACTTTATCTAAAGAATTAATAATTGAAAACCCCTTCGGGGAAAGGGTAATGTTTGAGTTTTGACAAAGTTATTTTTTGCTTGTTTGGTGAGTGGTTGATTGCTTGTTGACTTCGTGGTTTGTTCCTGGTTCGGGTCTTAAGTTACGAAAAACTATATAAACACGCTAATGACTGTCAGGTTATGCGTGACGTATTACGTAAGCTGGAGTTTGAACTTGCTGAAGTCATACTTGTTCTGCTAATATTCGTTGAGATCCTTGATTTCCTGACAATACTGCCTCCCCCTGTGGAATATATGGAAAAGATAATCGCATTTGCAATGATGGGATTCCTATTCTACAAAGCAAGCATAACAGACATCACGTTTGGACATAAAGAAAAATGGAAGGATGCTCTTATTGTCGTCGGGTTCATGCTGCTTTCTGTGAAGACTGCAATAGGATTTTCGGCTTCTGCAGCACACCATGCCTCTGTGCTTTCAGGTTTCTACACAATGCTTGTTAGAAATGCAGGTTTAATAGAAATGATAGGATTCGTGGCAGGCACCATAATACTTGCAACAATATCTGCCATAAGCATTAAAGAAAAAATAACCAAACAATGTATCCTAAAAACATTACATGAAAAAAATGCGAAAACATATCTTCATAAAATCGGCAGATTTTTTCTGAGCTACCTAGTGCTTTTGGCAATATACCTGCTCATATTCACATTCGCAATAGAATGGCTCGCGATAACTGTTGACGCACCCATACTCATAATCCTACTACTGTTCTATGTCTTTGTCATAGTGAAAAGAGGAAAAAAGATGACTTCAGAAACATTCCTCTACAAAGTCAGCAATACAAGCGAAGAATTCTATGAGAGATTCATATCATTTTTTCACACCAAAAAAACAATCATGAAAGGAATAACAGGAATCCTAGTGCTCCACATGCTTGTCGAGATACTGCATTTTATCATACCCTACATAACAAGTTTGATGTACGCACCATATTTTAAACAATTAGGTCCAGGCCATGAACCTCTAGCAGGATTGATATCTGGCGACCTTGCTCTCGCAGGAAGTATAATATCACAAACAGGAGTGCTGATAATATATCTTCTGAATGTACTTGCCATACTTATGATATTATTCGGCCCAGCATATGCCTGGATGAAAGACTATAATAAATCAAAAACGCCAAACATATCCTGGTTATTCTTTTTATGTTTATTCACATTTGTAACTCTGCCTGTTTTTTTAATCACAAAATCATCTTCAAGAAAAGTCATAGGAGTAGACATAATAACACAGCAAATACCTGTTATATCTAACGTATGGGGGGTTGTGCTTGCGTCAGCTGTTATCGGATTAATTTTCTGGATTTTATCCAAACTAAACAAAACCAAAATAGCAAAAATAGCATTTGGAATAATATTCCTATACTTCGGGCAGTACCTTTATTATTTTGGAGCAAGTGTTTCATTAAGCTATGCCAACAACATTACTGCGCTTTTCAATGCAGGCAACTATGTGATTGCTTTGCATTTAGCAATATTTCTCGTAATGCTATACGTATTCTATATTGGAGGATTCATATTCCTCGTACACAAAACTTTTAAGAACGCCGCTTATGCATCATCTGAACAACAAAAATAAGTACGAAACCAAGAATTGGAATGGCCAGTAAAGGCAAAATATTAAAATACCAACTAGACCCTGTAACAGACCCAACAACTGCAATGGTCTTCGTATCCAAATGAGCATCTTCATATTCTCCATCAATATCATAATTAATATCCTCACCTGAATAAACATCATCAAAATGCCAAGCGAACAAAGGATCTTCCTGAATAATTACGGGAGGTCTTGAAAAAATAATATCAACCGCAGATGAGCTTAAAGTCTTAGGAACATATTCAAAAACCGTAACATTTTTTAAATTTTCAAGAGGAGAAATACTCATATAAATCCTTGTACGCCCATTGATTATTTCAGATGATTTTCTGATAGTTATATACTCTTTATTCTTTCTGTAAGAATTCAGATAATCATCAACATCTCTCCCCCACAAATCAACGAATTCACGCAAAGCAAGCTCTTCATCTGAAAAATCCCTCTCACAATTTTCGTCAGCACTGCCATCACAATCATCATCAACAAGATTGCCACAAATTTCATCTCTTGGTAAGATGGCTGTGCAAGCAGACCATGCTCCAGCAATACACCGCTCAGAACCTATGCGACATCTGCCTATGTCAGATGCGCCGCACTCACGAGATATGTGCTCATCAATAATAGCATTGCAGTTATTATCAATACTATCACAAACCTCTTCTGCTCCTGGATTTACAGAAGCATCAAAATCATCACAATCAAAACCTGTAGGACAATCAATACCGAAAGAATCACCATCAGTATCTATGCAAGGACGCGTCAGTATTGAACTTGTGTCAGGAGGTGATAAAGTAGGTGGCGTCACAATGGACTCTGGAATCTCAGGAGTAGGTAGAGGTTTGGGCGTAGGAGGTGCTATCTCACAGAGCTCATCAACCTCTCCATCACAATCATCATCAATAAAATTTCCGCAAAACTCATCAACAGATAATACCTCACCAAGGCAGTCAGACCATAAACCTACCATACAGGTCTGGGTGCCTGTCTCGCATCTGCCAGTATCCGAGCCGCAGGATCTTGTAGTACCTGTGGTGCACGAGCAGCCCTCATCAATGTCACCATCACAGTTGTTGTCAATGGTATCGCACACCTCTGATGTTGGAAGTATAGCGTCACAACCTATCCATGATCCGAATACACAATTCTCTATACCTAGCTGACAAACACCTGTGTTTGATACGCCGCACTCGCGCGTGATGCCATTATCTATCTGACCATCACAATTATCATCCCTTGCATTACACAATTCGCTTGCCACAGGGTTTATAGAAGGATTGGAATCATCACAATCATCATCAAGAGAAAAACCGTCAGAGTCAGCGTCTATGCATGCGGAATCTGAAGAACAGTCAGGGTCTGCGCAGTCGGTCAAGAGGTCGCAGTCATTGTCTGCTGAGTCTGTGCATTCAGACTCTGTATCAGAGACAGAACAAGCAAACCAATCAGAACAACCACCATCACATACTGTCACCCTGGTCTGCGTTCCACT
>JABMQF010000029.1 GCA_013203345.1 Candidatus Woesearchaeota archaeon | reverse complement strand
TTAACCTTAAGAAGTTTATGTCCTTTTTCTATAGAATCTTCAACACCTTCGAACATCCCTTTTAATTGTTTAGTCGTCATGAAAAAACATATTCAGAACACATATAAAAACATTTCCACAAATTAAAACCATTCAAGTTCTATTATCAAAGCATCCCATGTAGGATATTCTATGATTATGGCAGGTTTTAGGCCCATAGACTTTATCTTATCTGACATGTGCTGTATCACACCTACATTGGTCAAAAGTCTCAATCTCTGTTCATCTATCATGAAAAGCTCATTCGGGACTCCTAAACTCATAAGATGTCGCTTTGCTGTCGACAACTTCTTCCGGATGAATGTCTTCTGCTTTGCTGTCAGTTTGGCAATCTTTTCATTATAGCTGAAAGAAGGATACAAATAAGGCAAGTATATCACACCCCTGGTCAGGGTGCCATCATTGTTAATTATATCGAAGTGCTGCTTTGCGTTCTTTGCTCTTCTCTTAATTCGCTTTGTCAGCTGGACCTTGTCCTTGAGCTTTGCTGTGCAGTAATGGACATTGTATGACAGATCCAGCTTAACTGCTTGTTTGAGAAGATCTTTTGCAAGCGGTTCTGAACCTTTCACACCATATGAAAGATTATCCTTTGTCCTATAACCTAGCTTCGATAGATTGTTTGCTTTTGCGTCAGATACTTCCAACTCATTAAGGTTCATGAACCTGATTTTTTTATTGAAGAAACGCATCAACTTCAATATACTGGTTTTCTTTTTCGGGATAACCGGTATCTCAATACCAACATCCCAATCGAAATCATTTACCAAATCGATCCTGTTCCACAGGGTGTTATCGTCGATGTCAGGATGGAAACGAATCTCATCAAGACCTGCAGCATGTAGTTTTTTGAGAGTCTCCTCTTTTACAAGGTTGAAAGATGTGTAGAGATGTATGTGAAAATCATTTCCGAAATGAGATTTTAGATTCTTAATCAACGTCACTACGCGGTTAGGTTTTGTCAGAGGATCACCACCAGTGAAACCTGCCCCTTTTGATCCGCAGAGCTCTGCCTCTTTTATGATATCATTTATGTTGCTGGTCTGCCACTCATTCGCGAAGGTTACGTCGCGCTGATGTTTCTGATCAGATATAGGACAATATGCACATTTTCTCGGGCAAAGACCTGTAACAAAAAGAACTGTCTTCATTCCCTGAACGCATAACCTGCAACCCTTAGAGAGGGTGCCGATGCGGTAAGAATAATATGGCGTCTTAGTTATCTTTTTCATTTTCAGAAAAGCTTCTGGTAATTCATGAATATGTTGTTGGCCGTGTCTTCAAGAGTCATGCCCTTGATCTCTGCAATCTTCTTTGTGGCTTCAATCACAAATGACGGCTCGTTCTGCTTGCCAGGGAACGGGCTCAGGAAAGGCGCGTCAGTCTCTGTTAGAAGCTGGGAGATGTGTACTATCTGCACCAGGTTCTGGAAGTGCTCACTCTTTACAATGTTTGTCGGGATAGAAAATGAGAATCCCAAGTCTGCAGCGCGCTTGATTAGGGATTTCTTTCCACTGAAACAGTGCAGAATCACTTTCTTATGGCCTGATTCCTCGAGTATGTCTATAGTGTGTGACTCTGCATTCCTGGAATGAACAATGACGGGGATGTCTTTTTCCTTTGCAATCTCTATAAGTCTATTGAATACCTGCTTCTGCATCTCAAGATCAGAACCATGCTTCAAGTCAAGACCTATCTCGCCGATGGCTGCAGGTGATTTGGATCTTATGAACTCTATCTCTGCATCGAGGTCAAAAGAACTGTCGCGGCCCTCTGTCTCAAGTGCATCAAGAGGGTAAATGCCAAGCGCGGGAAGAACAATATCATATTTTTCTGAAAGTTCCAGTGCTTTCCTGTTGGAGTCAGGGTCAATGCCATTGGCTATTATGACCTTGACATTGGCTGCCTCTGCCCTGGTGATGACATTGTCCATATCATCCATAATCTCAGGATAGTCTAGGTGCGCATGCACAT
>JABMQF010000028.1 GCA_013203345.1 Candidatus Woesearchaeota archaeon | reverse complement strand
TATTTCAAATTGCACGGGTTTAATACTTCTCATTTTAGGGTGCAATTTGTAATCACTAAAAGTTTGACAGTCAATTTGCAAGGCAGCAATACTTCGATCTTTAGGTTAGGGATATGCTTTGCGTATATAATTTTGACAAACTTTTAGTTATTTCTGCGATTTTCTGGGGTTTTTATTTTTAGATAGTTGTTTTAATTCTGTTAGCAATAATCCTGCTTGTGCCTGCACAACTAATAACAACAACCCTGCTTGTGCTGCCATTACCGCCAAGCGAGCCTAAACCTCTAACTGAAAAAACCTAACGCGGTTGGGCGAACAGCATCAAAAACCACTGTATTGCGAGCGCGGTAATGGTGTTGCACAGGCAGGGAAGAAATGCTAAGTCAGAGAATTTGCAGTGTTGATGTCAGGAAAACTGAGAAAAATAAAACTAATATAACTATTAAGAAAAATAACACTACAACTAATAAAACAAACACTAAAACTAAACAAAATTTATCAAAAGAATCAATAATTGAAAACCCCTTCGGGGAATTGGAGTTTTGACAAAGTTATTTTTTTGTGCGCTGAGTTATTGGTTTGCTTGCTGGGTTCTTGGTTGCTTGTTTGGTGCGTGGTTTGTTTGATTGTTGTGTTATTTTTTAGGCGCTGAGTTCTTGGTGGTTTTGTTGACTTCTTGGTTGCTTGTTGACTTCGTGGTTTGTTTCTTTGTTGACTTCGTGGTTTGTTGCTGGTTCCTGGTTTGTTTTTGAGAGGGTTTCTTTATGATTTTTCCATTTATTCTCAAAATATATGTATCCCTGAAAGGCTGTCTTTTATGAGGTGTTTGCAGTTCCTTACTCTTGAAGTCTGCGCTTCGTTGTAATCAAGTGCCTTGTCTATCTGTTCCAGCTTGTCCAGCACTCTCATGAAAAGTCTTATCAAGTCGCCTTCAGGCATGTTCGTGTTCTTAAGTACATCAATAAAATGTTTCTGGTGATATAATGGATCCACAAGTGCAGTCATCGCTTCCAGGTTGTTATGCCATGAACCTTTTTTCAGGACATCATTCTTGTAAACTGATTTTGTAATGCTCTGTGCTTTGCGAACGTTGTATGTATTGTATAATTTGGTGCCTCTTTTTGGCTCATAAACAAGAGCGAATATGAGCAGCAGGATTGTGTACTCATCTAGGTCCTGCTCGAATTTACCCATGAACATCTGAGATATCTCCAGCTCATTAGAGAATATTTTTGTAGCAAAGATACCTATCCTTGTGAGTTTTCCGTTTTCCACGTAACTGAGCCTGTTCAGTGTCTTGCTGATCTTGGTGAAGCGCGCTTTTATCGACGAAAGAACACGTGTGCTGTCTTTCTTACCTTTGAGCATCTGGAAAGTGAATAGGTTCATCATAAGAATCTGTCTTATCTCTTCTTCATTGTGTCTATGTATCATATTGAGCGCAGTATTGTAAGTCAGCTGGAACTGTGACTTTAATGGAAGCACATCCCTGCTCGTGAACTCACCTATCTTGTCCAACTCTGCTGATGGTCTATGTATCACTGCAATAGACAGGCCTTTCTTGTCAATACCTCTCCGTCCTGCTCTGCCGGATATCTGGAAGTACTCTTTTGAAGTCAGCCATCTGAAACCTGTCCCTGTGTATTTTCGTAGACTATCAAAACACACTGTCTTTGCAGGCATGTTTATACCAACAGCAAATGTCTCTGTCGCGAAAAGAACTTTGATAAGCCCTGCAGCAAAAAGCTTCTCCACAACATGTTTGATGTCTGGCAGCATACCTGCGTTGTGGAATGCAATACCTCTTGGCAGACACTGTCTCAAGTCAGTGACACTCTTCAGCTTTATGACTTCTTTGCTAATCTTGCGAAATTCTTCTCCTGAAATCCTGATTATCTCTTTTCTTTCTTCTGGATTAATGAAATCCTGATTACGCGAGAGGTCAACAGCATACTCCTGAGTCTTCACGCGCGAGAACACAAAGTATATGCAAGGCAGTTTATCTTTTATATCTCTTACAAGTTCCTTGTAATCTGGCTTGGCTATCCTTGGACTGCGATGTCTTCCTCGACGGGCATGCCCATAATCTGGGTACTTGTCCAGATTTTTCTTCTCGCCAATCATATCGAGAGTAGTTATGCCCAGCTCTGAGTCATAGAACTTCCTTTCGAGTGGAACAGGTCTCTTGTGATGCAGAATTACTGCAACATCATGATTCTTTATCTTCTTTACCCATGCTGCGAACTCATCAGAATTAGGTATTGTTGCTGAAAGGAATAGGAATCTGATGTGGGCAGGACTGAACATTATACTCTCCTCCCAGATATAGCCTCTCTCCTCGTCGCTGATGAAATGTATTTCGTCCATGATGCAATAAGACACTGTGTCAAGGACAGGGTCATTGATTATCGCCATGTTACGATAGACCTCTGTGGTCATAATAAGCACCTGGCCTTCAGGGTTCAACACCAGATCTCCTGTTATCAGACCTATCTTATCTTCTCCATACTGCTCCTTGAAGTCTTTGAATTTCTGATTTGACAGAGCTTTAATAGGTGCTGTGTAGATAACCCTCTTGTTCATATTGATGTACTTGTCGATGATGTAATCTGCTATAAGGGTCTTACCTGACCCTGTAGGAGAAGAAACAAGAACAGAATTTCCTTTTTCAACTGCTTCTATTGATTCCTCTTGGAATCTGTCTAGAGTGAATCCCTGGAACTCCATATAACAGCAGAATCATAGATTGGTTTTAAATTTATCGGTGCTGCGTCCTTACTCCTTTACGCCTGTGAGAATCCTGATTATCATATACTGTATTATCTGTTCTTGTATGGTCTGTTTCTCTGTATCTTGTTTCTCTGTCTCTTGTTCCTCTATATCTTGTTCTTTTATTCCCTGTCCTATGTATTTGTTTTTGCGGCGGAGTTGGCGGCAGAGGCTGGTAAGTCTCTTCAGCTTGAAGCCGGTTCGCTGGTTTGTCTATGTTGAAATAGTGGTTTGCAACTATTCCTGCTGCCGCCAGGTCCGCCAGGAGAATGAGGGTTATAGTCCTTCGTATAATCTTACTGTGATTATTCTTTGCAATAATCTTATCGACAACTGCATTATTATGGCAGGTATAACCTAATGTTGACTCTATATCTCGAATCTTATTTTCATAATCACCCCTTGTTGTATCTTTGTAAAAGTCATATTCTGGTTCTATTATCATGTGAATTTTTTTCTCTTGTCGTTTCAATTGTGGTTTTTTACACTCTCTTGTTTCCTTTTCCTGTTTTTCTTGTCCAACATCTTCCTGATTTATCTTTTTCTGCTCTTGTTTGCTCTGTTCTTTTTGTTTTTCGATCAATTCATAATTTTCTTTCTCTTTTTTTGATCTCTCTATCATATTATTATCTCTTCTACTCCATGAATTCATCCGCGGGAAATTCTTTTTTAGCATGTTTAGCACATTGAAGACACCATTCTCTACACTATCTGCAGAATCAAGCATTTCAGATAAGTTGTGATGGCTTTTTTTCATCACGTAATCCAGAAACAACAAAGCACCTATATCTTTGGAGTCTTTTGCTTCAAGAGTTTTTTTTGCAATAACATCGTTATGCATATTATCAAGATATATTCTTGACGCCATCACTGCTGTACAGTTTGGTTCCAGGTACTTGATTTTTTCAAAATTTATATCTGGTTTCTTTTTGCAAGACTTGCGATCTTTCATATTATTCATACAATACCTTACTAACATATCTGTTCTCACATCACTTGAACGGCTCTTTGTTTTCATTTGAAGTATATCGTCGAGAAGAGAACAATCTTCCATATTTTCTCTGGCGTAAGAAGCTGCAATCGTCTGATTGATTAGTGAATCGGACACGACTTCTGCATCTATATTTTCTGCAAAATATGACAATCTTATGTTATCTTCAATACTTAGACTATTGAACTTCAGTTTTTTATTGTGGAATATGTTATTGAATATATCTGCAACCATTTCATCCAGTTCAATACTGTCTTTTTTCATGCTGCAGACCTCGGTCTGTTTTTATTCATTTTATCAATGCGATGCGTAAGATACATCTTTAGCATTGAAGCAGCAGGATCTGAAAATGTATCATCTTTCATCCTGATTTTGTTTCCTTTGTAACTGACGCATCTGATAATATCTTCTGAAAGTAATCTTTCATCTAACAGCATATCACTATCAGATTGCATTATCTTTATTTTGGCATTGTTTATAATGTTCATATCTCCTTTGGCTGCGCAACAGAAATAGTGTTCTATTCTTTTAGGCTCCATCGTGGCACACGGTCGCAAATAACTTGTTTTGTTGACAACAATACTTGAAACATAAGGCATTTCATCACCTTCGATAAACCTTGTATTGTTCAGACAGTATTTGCTTCTGAACAGAAGAAGCTTAAGATGTGAATTATCATAATGTGAGTGGCAATTAGGAAATTTACCATGACTGTGCCACATACCTACAATAGTCTTTCCTGAACCTTCAAGATTTTCCGAGAGAATACCTAAAGAATTTCCCCTGACATGCGCTCGAGCTTTATCTACCACTTGATTTTCAAGCAGCACGGCATTTCTTGCAATGCTCAGTTTATCGTCGTAACCTAACAGGACGCCCATTATTTTAACATGCTTTTCGCACATCGACGAAACAATCCTCGAGTAAGCATTAATCTTCTCGAAAGCGTAAGCAGTCACTCGGACATCATGCAGCGTAACACACCTCATTTTTTCCTCTGCAAAAACAGCGATTTTCATATGTTTTTTCTGTTCTGCAGATTTTTTTTGTTTCAACCTGCATGAATCTTTTGTAATTGTCATTTGATCTGTAAAGAAATGTATTCCCTTCAGGGGCAGGTATATTGATGACTTTATTTGTGCGGTCATTAACTCCATCACTTACATGTCCGATGAATCTCATAGATTCTGCAGCCATAAGCGCGCCCACAATAGCGTTTGGCATGACAACATTTGCTGAAAGATTTCTACAGCTGAAATTTTCTATTTCGTCATCAATAAGATCATCATACCCTGTTCTGCAGTCAAGACAATCACTTTCCCCTGGAATATATGTTCTCAAATCCCCATCAAAAGAAGTCACACCTCCATCAAACATAGGGGTTGAAGTCTCAACACAATATTGATTGATCAGCTTACGTGATTTCCAATTATCCACGCAACTAAAAACTGCAGCATATTCTTTTTTCAAAAGTCGTTCAACCACCTTCTCTGTTATGTTTTCAGGGTAAGGCATTACTTCAACATCTTTTCCTATCATCTGGAGCTTTTCAGCAGCCTCAATAGCTTTGTTGTCACCAATGGCAGAATAATAAAGCAGCTGTCTGTTAAGATTTTTCATCTCAACAATATCTCCATCGTAAACATCTATTGCACAACCTAACATGGCAAGGTTAAGCAGAGCATATGTTCCTATCCCCCCAGCACCGACTACGAGAACTCTTTTATCTTCATCAACACAGCACTCAAGATTACCTCTTCTGAGATTTCGGTATTTAGGGTAGTATCTTTGACTTGTCAACAATTCATAATCAATTCTTTTTTCAAGTTTTATGTCTTCATCAACAGGACATGCTTTTTTTCTTATTTCATCAGCGCATATTGCTGCTGCAATAGCACTCGTGAAAGAACCCTGATCAACATCTTTGAAAATATCCATTGAAGGGGATAAGTTATATTCTTTTTCACTGTAATCATTCGCGAAAACAGAAAATCCTGTTGGGCTGCTGGAGCATGATAGAAGAAGCGATCCGGTTTCTTTACTGTACTTATCTGTCAAGTACTTGTGATCAGGATCGTTGGTTGTGTCGACGATAACATCACAGCCTTCTGTGAAAATTCTGTTAGGTATAGATGGAAAAGGGATAACCTTCATATCAGGATTGATGAAACCCATCATATCTGCTATTGATTTTACTTTAGGTTTTCTGTGACCTCTCATTCTGGCGAGGAATTCGTTGGAGTTTTTTGGTGTTTTTCTGTCATTACTCACAAGAACAGCACTGCCAATCCCGAGGCCTGCAAGGTAAGCACAAAGGAAATTTGATATTGGTCCTGATCCGAATATCCCGACTTTCGAAGACCTTAAAGATTCAGTGCTGAACTTTTTTTCTTGGCTATAATACCTATGCATACTCAACACCTGCTGTGTGCATATTTGTCACATATCTTAAATTCACATTTTGGGTCACTATCCTATCGGCAAATAAGTCCCTGTAATTTTCATCTTCCAAATTAAAGAAAGCTTTTCCACCTGAATGATAATTCTTCATCAATATACTGCAACCACTCTCGAGCATGCTATGTACTTGATCATCTAATGGTCTGTCAAAAATATCTTTTTTATGGAAATGCTCGACACAAATGTACTGCATTGGCTTGTCTATGTGCTTAAGAGCAGGATGTTTGTATTTTTCAACTACAATAGGTGTTGATACACGAAGCTGTTCATCATTCCAAGCCATCTCAACAGCAACAGTTGCAGGAGGGAACTTGAAGTAAGATCCTGAATTTTTCTCGAGCAGGATATAAGGAGGTATCTGGGTGAAAATAAAGAATTTATCACTTTTATCCATCCATCCTATGTTAGTATTTTTATTGTAAGTTTGTGCAGGAAGATCTTTTGGTTGTATGCTGTCAACACAACCAAGACTTGATACGTAGTCTCTTACACGTTTATCATTATGGGCTGTTCTTTGAATCTGAAGCTTTGCATTCGTCTTGAATGACTCTACAATCCGGTCTAAGTCTTCGTAATTTTCACCTATACAGAGTCTCTTTTCCCCCAACATAACATTAATATTATCATATGGACTTGTTCTATTTTGATTCACGACGCTGCGCATTTTGTATGCGCAACCTCCTAGGAATAAAACATCACCTTTAATTGTTTTTTTCAAGCTGTTGCATATGTAATTTTCTATGATATCTTTTCTTGCTTCAAGCACATCTCTAGTGTAAACTATCCCTCTTGGGCTTTCGTTATCTTTGCTGGAATCGCGGGATTTGTTGTTTTTTGAATGTTTAAGTTGAATTAAGGGATCCATGATGTGTGCAAGGGAAAATGATCTGGACAGTTCTTTTGCAAATCCTCTGACGAGCACAGACCTTTTTTCATCATCTTCAACAATATCAGGTCGGACATGATCCCTTAACATATTTCCCAGCACATCATCAAACATGCTTATCAGGTCATCTCTTGATTCCTGTTTCCAAGCATATTCAATATCATTCAGCAAAGGTCCATTAACAAGACCAAATTTCGCCCCCATAAATTCAAAACTGTGCGGAGTTTCTTCAAGGATTATATTGTATATTCTTCCATTAACAACCAAACTATCAACATTTTCAAAATACCTTTTGACAATGTTGTGCTGCATCTACCCCACCACTGAAGTTCCATATAGGCCTATCTCAAGCATATCCATCCTATCATACAAACAATCCATCACGATATCGTCAGGTGTTGTGCATAGAATACCATCCTCACTTTGAATCGGATTACCATCCTCATAAAGATTCATCCTGACACTTATCCCTTCCTGGTTATCGAGCAGACTCAAAATACTCTCCCTGTTTCTTTTCTGATAATCATCAAGGCCTGAACAGTCCTTAACAACGTACTTTACAAGACCTCTGAATGTTCCATTCATCACAGCTGAAACCTCTTCAGGCTGGATCAACCTTTCAAGAGAACCTACGAGATCTTCTGGTTTATGATAATTCTCGTCAAGATTAATAACTACAGTCATAGGATCTAATTCCATCTTCGCACCTCCATTCATACCGCTCATTTTTCTTCCAGTAAACTATCCATCGTCTTTTGAGCATCATAACCTGCAGGCAGCTCAGGTGTCAAAGGATAAACTCTCTGGAGAAGATTGTTATTGTTCACATTAGTCAGGATATATTCTGCGGTCTCGACGAGCTCTTTGCCTCTATCTATCTTTTTATGGATATCTTCAGTAGCACCCATAGCGTTTTGTATGCTTATAGATTTCATCAGACCATTTGTCATCACATTAGCCTGTTTGTAGTTTGTCATAACCATCTCACAAACGTGGTTAATGTACTTACTGACTTTTCGGGCATCTCGGATAACTGCCTGGTTCTTCCTGTAGTTTGTGAAATTATCCTTATTAAGCACTGACCTGTATTTTGTCCCTAACAATTCATCTTGTAGTTCATCCCGCTCAATATCTTTTCTGATCATTTCCTTAAGACCTTCACTGAATTTCTGTTCTCCGAACCTGTTTTTCAGCTTCTCGACCTCAAAGTGTTTAGCGCTGTAATCAATACCGAGTTCTTTTTCACATTCATACAAGTACATACCCATGTCAACAGACAACTCAATACCTTTATTGAAACAATGGAGCAGTTTAGACTCATCGTTGTAACACTCAGCATTCCTTTCGCCTATAAACTGGAGAAGGGAAATGTTGTTATCAAGAATCTTCAATGTCTTCAGAATCTTTGATTCCAGGTTATTGCTTCCAAAACCTGTGAGTGCAATCAAAGTATTGTAAACCTCGCCTAGTTTCTTGACAGCGGGAACCTCTTTTTCCACAGCAATTAGCTTTTCCATATTATCAAATAATTTTACTATCTTTCCTGCGTTATTTTTTAGCTGTTTGTAAGTCATATTATTTTTTTTGAGTGTCCTTTGTGATACAATATCAGGACTTTCAAGAAAGTTTACCATTTGACTGTTGTCTGTTCCTGGTTCAATCCCTCTATAGACGGCTGAATTACCAGAATGATGGGCAGATATTTCTATTTCTTGCACATCATTTTCCCTGAGTGTAATTTTTCTTGCAGAATCTCTTGCAGAATCTTTTATGGTATCTGTTACGGCAAACTTTTCACTTAACGTGTTGACATCTTTTTTGACTCTTTTACTATCATCTGCAATTTCTGTGTTCCTATCTTGTTCCTCTGTAAAAACTTCTTTCTCCTTGCTCGGCAGACTCATCATATTGTAATCTGTGGGAAACCTATCTTCGGATCCACTATCGATGTCGTATTTCCTTTTTCTTTCTTTTTTTCCCATATTATCACCCTAACTACTCTGCAAGTTCAGAGTATGCATTGTAAATCCTGTCAACAAGGTCGTGAACTTTTTCCCGTCTAATATTTTCCAAACCCATGAAGCTATCTGTCATTTGATTGTTTCTTCGCACATCATCTGTTCTTGCTTCATATCTTTTTGTTTCGTCTCTTCTTGTTTCGTCTCTTCTTGCTTTGCTTCTTCTCGTTCCATATCTTTCTGCTTCATCTCTTCTTGCTTCATCTCTTCTATCATAGTCTCTTCTACTTTTGTTCTTGATTGTTGTATCAAGATAAGCAGGAACACCTTCATGAAGGTCAATAGAATTACGCTCACCGGGCATAGATTCATAATTCCCAGCACCACTACTATTATCTTCATCTTGCATATACATCCCTTGTTCAGTATCCGTGTTCTGTGTTGTTTCTTCATAACCAGTACTACAAGCGAATTTCATCAGACTTACACCAAGCGCGATAGCGCCCGCATACATACCCAAAGTTTTTGCTTTACCCATAATATCACCCCGAATTTCTATTACAGTACATTAGTCCTGAAACCTATTATGAGCTTCGTGTTGTTTAGCGAAAACATATTGAATGGTTTGTAAGAATTCTGAGTTTAGTTGAATACAGTTCGAAAACTAATATATTTTCAGGATTAAATATATTATTGATGCAATATTTACCGAAATATCTCGGTAATATTCATGTAACATAATTTGTCAGAAATAGTAAACAACCAGAATAAAGGACTCATCACTTCTTTTTCTTAGCTTTGATTTTTCTTGATGTATATTTAATATATTTGAAAAGTTTTGTTGAGAAATCATTCACTTTTGAATTCAGGTGTATGAACTGGTCACTAGGAATGTAACCAAGATCGTGACATAGCATAAGAAGTGTTGATAATTTTTTTGTAGATATGAATGCGGCTCTAAGATACATCAGATGTTTTCTTCCTTTCCTGAAGCTGGCGCTTTTTGACAGATTAACTGGAATTTCAGCAGCCCCCATTCGCAGAGCGTCAATAATAGGGTTATATTTCTGAGAAGCATCAGCTGCTCTGCATAAACTCAAACATAAATTATATCCTATTTCCCAAACAGCAATACTTCTGAATTTAGCTATAGCAGAACGTGAAATGTCTTCTTTTTTAGAAAGAAGTACGGAATCCATGATATAGAATACGCTGCATGACCTTTTAAGCATTGGGAGTCCTGTTTTTGGTTTTCACTTGAAATAACGAGTCATTGTTCATTTTTATGTCGGAAATGCTCATTCGCGCACTAAAGTGCGCGGTTTTCGCCTGCATTTCTGAGCATCCTAAAAATCCGTTTTCAAAAGAAATTGACCGGTCAAACTCCGCCCTTTAGGGCTGAGTAGGGCAATTTCTGCGGATTTTTATGATAATGCTCTTGAGAGAAATTGATACAAAAAGACCTGCATTATTGCATCATCTTTTTAGAAACGGCAACTTATTTTGTGCTTCTTTACGCTCCTTATTCACGATGAACTTATACAAAGATCTCAGAAATTTATCCAACTCATCGTGTTTTTTATCAAACATATCATTATTGATGTAATTCAGTTTGAAGCAAAGCATCAGTAACACACCTAATTCTTGACCTGAAGAATAAGCATAATGAAGATGATTCATATACACTTTAACAGAATTACAACTTGCACCTTCTGCGATATTAAGTGGTAAAGAAGTTGACGCTCTACGTATCTGATCCGCAATATTATGTGATTCACATGGAGGAAGAAGCGCGACCACTTCATACATTGAAAGTGTAAGGTCAAACGCGTACTGCCAAACTTTAAGATTATGATAGATTGTTTGCATACATTTAATGATGATTTACAGTTTAGTAAATGTTTCTTGTAAATAGTTGTAAACCTAACGGTAGCACTGAATAATATCTAAACTAGAGCAATTTTTATCTGAATGATGTAGTAATTATCTGAAAATAACTTGATAATTATGTTGTTTTAGCGTATGATTTAGTGTGTTTTGTTAGTCATTGTTTTGTATTTAATGCTTACGCTAAGTCAAACAGATTATTGTTCTTATTAGAAATTTATAGCTTACGCTAACTGTTAAAGCTTCATAAAAAAAGAAAAAAAAATGAGGCCATGCATAGGAAGTACATACGAACGATTAGTACACGCGAGCTAAACACGTCGCCGAAGCTTCGTGCTTACACACCGTGCCTATCAAACGGGTCTTTTACCCGAGCTCATTGTGTCTCTTTTTGCGGCAGGCTTCGTGCTTAGATG
>JABMQF010000027.1 GCA_013203345.1 Candidatus Woesearchaeota archaeon | reverse complement strand
GTTGGTTTCGTGGTTGGTTTGCTTGCTTCTTGGTTATTTGCTGCGGTTGGGTTATTGTTTGATTAGCAACTGCACGAAAGATATAAATACGAAAGAAAAGTGCAATAGGTACATGGCTGATTTGATAGACACAATAGTTGCTACTTATGATACTATAAGAGAATCAACATCAGGATTATTCTACAAGTTTGTTGTCGCAATAGTTCTTTTGCTGATAGGGTTTATAATAGGTAAGATACTTGGAAGGCTATTATTCAAGTTCCTGCACAGCTTTGAGATAAACGAGAATTTCTCTAAGATAACAGGAACAACGCTGAAGATAGAGGAGATTGCTGAGACATTCACCACATATTTCATATATTTCATAACAATAGTTATTGTTTTGCAGCAGATAGGTCTTGTCACCACAATACTTCATATGATAGCTGCAGGAGTTATATTGCTGATAATACTGTCAACTTTTCTTGGCATAAAGGATTTCATACCTAATGCAATAGCTGGTTGGATTGTGCTAAACAGGAAAGAGTTCAGGGTCGGGCAGAAGATAAAAGTTAAGGGTATGCTGGGCAAGATAATAGAAATAACTCTTCTTGAGACTAAGATAGAAACAAAGAATGGAGATACAATATTCATACCAAACTCAGTTCTGAACAAGACAGAAGTAACTCGTGTTAAATCAAGAAAGAAAAATTAAATGCTGTCATTCTATCTGTCTATTGACTGTTTCAAATCATCTCAAGCATACTTGCTATATTCCATATCTGAGTTCTTGTGTATGCTTGTAAGTTAGTGTCGTCAGATATCTCATCTATTGTTGTCAAAGCCTTGTTGACACGTATTGAGACATCTTCCT
Source organism: Candidatus Woesearchaeota archaeon (assembly GCA_013203345.1). Taxonomy (GTDB): domain Archaea; phylum Nanobdellota; class Nanobdellia; order Woesearchaeales; family UBA11576; genus JABMQF01. Next base: position 2,064 of record JABMQF010000027.1, on the reverse strand, counting down.
CATCACCTTTGAGAATATTTATTACTTCGCCAACTTTGGCCTTTATGTTTCTGGGTACTGTGTTATCGCCAGTCAGCTCATTAAGAGCTTCAATGATGTTATGAACTCTTTCATCCATCCAGATCACCTAATCTGACATCTCTTTCATCACTTCAGACTGGAGTTCAGAGGTCGTTTCTCTCATCTTCTCCTCCTGTTTTTCAAGGCTCTTAATCCTCAGTTCTGTTATCTCTTTTTTTGTCTTCAATTTATCCAGCATAGAATCTTTGTCAGAAAGAACCATAACATTACCTATAATTTTGTATGCTTTATCTGTTTTTTGCAGTTCTTCAATCGCAGATTCAGCTTCTATGAGTTGTGCCTGAAATGTCTGCTTTTGTGCTAAGAACTGTTGGAGTGATTGTTCCATCATAGAAAGCCTGTTAATTTTCTCCTGAACTTCTTTGGTCTCTGCCATTTTAATCCTCCTTGGCAGCTCCTTCAAAGACAATCAACAGTTGCGAGATTGAATTCAGTGTCGCTCTTAATGCGACAGCGTCATTAGCAACAATGTCAAATTCAACACCTTTGTTGATTTTATTGACCTTGAATGAAGATCGGTCAAAAGATGTTTCTTCAGGAGCTAAGCATTCGAAAAGTTTTTCTGGGTCGCCTTTTGCTGAAATTTTAGCAACATATTTCATCTTGCTTTAACTTTAGTAGAGACTAGTCTGGGCTTAAACAGCATCTTGCTTCCGCAGTAAGGACATCTTACTCGTTTTCGGATATATTCCGTACCTACTTTTTTGTTACACTCGAAACATTTGTACTCTACCATTTTCAAGCGACCTCTGTTTTAGGCTCTTTCGCCAATTCATTATGAATTTCTTCTTTTTCAATCACTTTTTCTTCTGTTTCCACTGTTTCTTGTTCTGTCTCTGCAATCTCTTTTTTTGTTTCTTCTTCAATCTCCATTAATTCTTTTTCAAAATCATCTTTTTTACTATTTGCATCACTTTTCATAAGTACAGGAGATGATTTCTTTGGAGATGTGAAGGTATAGGCTCTTCCAGCGAATTTGGCATTACACTTTTCACATTGCCATATACCTCTTGAAAGTCGTCGAACCTTAACATAGTTGCAATAAGGGCATTTACTCCTTCCGCGGTGCTCGTTTTCCAAACTAGCTATTTTATCCTTGTTTCTACGCCCGTATCGCGGTCCAAATCTCTTTGTAGAACCTAAATTTACTTTTTTAGCCATTTTCCCGTTGATAATCCTTTTTATTTTGTTTTGTAGGTCTAAAAGCAGATATTGTTGGAGTTTTTGGGAGTTTATAAAATTTGCTTGAAATTAGGTATAAAATGTTGAATTATGCTCTAAATTATGATGAAGTGGGGCTACCCGGATTCGAACCGGGGTCATCCGGCTTTTTGCCTGTTTTGCAGGACCCAAACCGGAAAGGATAGCCAAACTACCCCATAGCCCCTTGTGGAGCTTGGAATTCTTAGGCTCTATTTAAATGTTATGAGGTAGCTTCAAGAATCTACATATGCTAAAAGACTGGCTGATTCGCGTAAAGCTGATCCATGCATTCCTTATGGCTCTTGGGCTCTTCGGGTGGGTAGGTTGAACCACCTGATTCATAGTCATTTCCGCTGTCTTTTTCGGTTTTGACAAAGTCCCTTTGGACGATTCCAGTCAGTTCGTTCATACGCTCAGGTCCGAAGTGGTCGCTGCTCACCAGTTTTCCGTCACGGTCGTACCGTATCAATATTGCGGCATAGCCTGGCAATTGTTGTATTTGCATACTTTCGCTAGTCATCTCTTTTTTAGTCATTTTTGTGCCTCCAAGAAGCGATAGTGCAGAATAAGTTGTTTTCCTGCGGTCATCACTTCTCAAGTTATCAATTACAGGTAATACAGATTTAATTGCTTTTATCGTATATAAACTTTTCGAAAGTGTGGCTCTGTAGAACAGTTTTGAATCCTGGAGCCGCAGCAGCTCAAAATATCAGATTATTTGCGCTATTTTTTGCAAAATATTCCAATATCCGACGATAAATACGACGGCGCAAAAAATAT
>JABMQF010000026.1 GCA_013203345.1 Candidatus Woesearchaeota archaeon | reverse complement strand
TTTGTGAAATTTTTGCGCATAAATAATTAAAAAAAAGCGTTTTAAAGTTTTTTTCGCTTTTTTGTTTCACAGAAAACCTTTTAAAGAAATTACAGCACCTTTAAACCATAGCTAATAAGGTTAGTTCAGGCTTAAAAATCCTGAATACGCATGATTTAGAGTTAAAAATCGAAAAAAAGTAAGGAGGGACCAACATGGCCAGAGAAAAGGCACATATAAACATCGTTTTTATAGGGCACGTCGATCACGGTAAATCTACAACAGTGGGGCGATTATTGTTCGATTCAGGCACAATAGATGAACAAGTGCTCAGAAAACTCAAAGAAAAGGCTGCAGAGCTTGGAAAATCAGGTTTTGAGTTCGCTTTCGTAATGGATAATTTGAAAGAAGAAAGAGAACGAGGAGTAACAATAGACCTTGCTCACAAGAAATTCGAAACAGAGAAGTATTACTTCACAATAATTGATGCTCCAGGGCACAAGGATTTCATCAAGAACATGATTACAGGTGCTTCTCAAGCAGATGTTGGAGTTCTCGTTGTTGCTGCTAATGACGGAGTCATGGCACAGACAAAAGAACACGTATTCCTTTCAAGAACTCTGGGTGTTAACCAGCTGATAGTAGCTGTAAACAAGATGGATATCAAAGGAGTGGAGTATAGCGAGGAAAGATTCAACAAGGTTAAAGAAGAGGTTTCAACACTTCTAAAGACTGTGGGTTACAAACCTGATGAAATACCATTTGTTCCTTTGGCGTCTCTTGTCGGCGGCAATGTTGCTAAGAAGTCCGATAGCATGCCATGGTACAAAGGCGGTACACTGATGGAGACCATGAATAACCTTAAAGCACCTGAAAAGCCAACTAATCTACCTTTGAGACTTCCTCTTCAGGATGTCTACAACATCACAGGTATAGGTGTTGTTCCTGTTGGACGAGTTGAGACAGGCATCATGAAGGTCGGTGACAAGATTATTGTTGTTCCTGCCAGAGATGGTAAAGGTATAAAGGGCGAAGTCAAGTCTATAGAGATGCATCACGAGCAGTTAACACAAGCTGAGCCTGGTGACAACATTGGATTCTCTGTAAGAGGACTTGGTAAAAAAGACGCTGCAAAAGGCGATGTTCTCGGTCACGAGAGCAATGTCCCGACTGTTGCGTCTGAGTTCACTGCTCAGATTGTGGTTCTGAACCATCCAAGTGTAATGACTGTAGGATACACCCCGGTGTTCCACATCCACACTGCTCAGGTGGCTTGCCAGATCACAGCAATAAAGCAGAAGCTGAACCCTGCTACAGGCGAGGTTCTAGAAGAGAACCCTGACTTCATCAGGAACGGTGACGCTGCTATAGTGACTATCAGACCAGTAATACCTCTGTGCTTAGAGAAACAGAGCGAGATTCCACAGATGTCAAGATTTGCCATCAGGGATTCTGGTCAGACTGTCTCTGCAGGCATGTGCATAGATTTGGTAAAGAAGGATCTCTGATCCCTCTAATTTTTTTATTTTATAACAAATACGAGTTTTGTTATGGATGGTACGCGAAAAATGCAAAAAGCAAGAATAAAACTGACAAGTAACGACATCGGCAAAATAAACGATGTAAGCTCTCATATCACAGAGATTGCTGAAAAGACTGGTGTGACTATGCGCGGACCTATCCCTCTTCCTACTAAGAAGTTGAAGATAACCACTCGTAAGAGTCCTTGTGGCGACGGAAAAGCCACCTGGGAACGATACGAGATGCGTGTTCATAAGCGACTGATCGATTTAGGCTTGGATGAAAGAGCTTTGAGACTAGTCATGAGAGTTCAGATCCCAGAAGGTCTGAAAATCGAGATAGAGATGATTGACTGATTATTTCTCTAACAAAATTTTGTTCATTTCTTCTTCTGTAGCAAAATCTCCCTTTCTTATCGACAGGGTCAACAAATTATCAATTAACTCAATCTCTTCTTTTGTTTCATCATATTCACACATAATATCACCCATTCACAGAGAATAACATTTCATTCAAGATATTTAAGAATTATGACTCATTTCAGGCATTGTTCCGATATCACAAACTTTTTAAATACCTTCAAACGTGCATATTATTGTGCAACACATGCCGTCGTGGCACAACCTGGTAATTGTCGAGCCAAGCGAGGCTCACTTTCAGGAAACTGCGCGGGACTGGAAATCCCGTTTCCTTCGGGATATCCCGGTTCAAATCCGGGCGGCGGCGTTTTTACTTCTAGTTAAAAGCCTCTTTATAGTTTATGATATGATAAACTCGCAAATATCCTATATAGATAACTTGCTTCTTGAAATAGAGAATGGGAATATATTGGAAAAATGGGACAGACCGAACAAGGCTTGCCTCTTTACAAAGAGAAGGAGTCGAGGGTGGATTTGGGTAAATAGTCCATCATCTGAATAGAACACAGACCAGCACATAATACTAAGAGGTCTAAAAAAGGATATTTGTTCCATAATGTATACTAAACCGCATTAATGTTACTTTTGTATCTTTGTAGTGGTCTTTTGTAGTTTATCCCTTGGTGCATTCGTTCTTCGTTGTAGTATTTTACGAATATTTCTAGTGTGTCTGATTCT